>JBCBOW010000161.1:0-5134 GCA_039821045.1 Pseudomonadota bacterium | reverse complement strand
CAGCGCGATTCCGAAAGCTCTCTGTGATGCCGTCCCTGAAAGCGCCCTTCCAGTGCTTCGCTTGCGCGCCGCGTGCCCGATCAATCGCCTCGGGGCTGCTGAACATGGACATCAACTCTTCGCGCGATTTGAGCTCAGCGTAGAACTCATCGAGTGCTCGTTCGATACGCCTGTCGATCGCGCGTGAAACGCCTTTGTGGGCGGTATCATTGGGCGTGATTCCGAAGAAGTCCAAGCGTTCGCTTAGGGGACGATAGGCCATGAGGATTTTCCTATTCTTTGTGTTGTGGAGCGAGGCTCAAGCTTTGTGGAGGATGGATGAAAACGGGGTCTCTACGCGGCCATTCTGGTGATGGGGTTGCTCGCAGAATGGTCTGGTTTATGGGATGTTTCGAACTGTGAGATGGCTTGATTGAGTTCCACAGCTTGCGCCGAGAGCGAGGCGGCTGCGGCATTGCATTCCTCGGCCATTGCGGCGTTTTGCTGAGTCGATGTATCGAGCTCGGAGACCACGGTTTTGATCTGGCCCAGCGTTTGGGCCTGCGTTTGCGTCGCGTCCGCGATCAGATCGATCGACGAACTCAGCCCAGAGACGCCTTGTGCGATTGCTGCAAAGGCCTCGCCTGAACGCTGCACGAGATCGACACCCGAGGTGACCTGTTGTCCGCTGGCTGAGATGAGCCCTTTCACTTCTTCCGCCGCTTGCGTGCAGCGTTGAGCGAGCGCTCTCACTTCGCTTGCGACGACGGCAAAGCCTTTGCCACTCTCGCCCGCGCGCGCGGCTTCCACGCCCGCGTTCAAGGCGAGGAGGTTGGTCTGGAACGCGATCGAATCGATCACGCCGATGATATTGTTGATCTCGGTGGAAGATTTCTTGATCTGTGCCATGGCATTGATCGCTTCCTCGACGATCTGCGATCCGTCATCGGCCTTGAGGTTGGTTTGCTGGATGGCGCTGCTGGCTTGGGCCGCTGCATCAGCAGCGCTGGCGACCTGATCTGTCACTGAGGCGATCGCACCCGAAGTCTCTTCGAGATTGGCCGCCTGTTGCACTGTGCGCTGCGAAAGATCGTCGGAGGCGGACCGGATTTCGACCGTGCCGCTTGCGACCAATTCGAAGCGATGGATCATGCCGCCAACGGCGCTGTCGAGCGATCCGATGGCTGAGTTGAAATCGGTTTCGATCTGTTTGTATTCTTGTGGCAGCCCCTTCACCTTAACCGAGAGGCGGCCTTTCGCCAGCGAAGACAGGTTATCGCGAAGCGCGCTTAGCACTGAGGTCTGCACGGCGCTGGCATGCTCGCGCTCCTGCGTGATCGCTTGATCTTGCAGTTCCTTGGCCTCTCGCTCTGCGCTGATCGCCGCGAGAAGAGCCTCGATGCGCTTGCACAACAAGACCAGAGCGCCCGCTTCGATCAACAAGATCACCGCATGGAGCAGGACGCGCAAAATATCCTCGCCATCAGCAAAGACGAAACTGGGCGCGATGAAATTGAGCGTGAGGTGATGGAGCGCTGTCACAAGTGTCGCAGTGGCCACGGCGCGCCAATCCGCCAGGATCGCGATCGCCGCGGTGTAGACGAAGAACACCATGTGCATGTCGAGAATGTACCCGCTGTCGCGGCTCACAGCGAGCATCAGCGCAGCGATCACCGGCAGGCCTGCACCAGCCATCACCCGTTCACCAACGCCAGCGCGCCCGCTCATTGCAAACAGGATGACAGGCGCGCTGACAGCAAGGCCCACAAGACCAAAGATGATCTCGCCAATAGCAAGGCTGGCGGCCAACAAGAGCAGCGCGGAGACACCGTAAATCCCGGCGAGAATGCGCATCCCTTGAACGCGCAATTGGTCAATGGAAGTCACGACAGTCTCCTATATTCCGGTGAACCCGCTGGCCCGGCCGTGCAACGCGGGGGCGTTGCCGAAAGCGGGATAAGGCCGGCCTGAAGTGCGCTCCACGCGCTCGCCTGCGAGGGCATTTCGATGATCAGGCGCTGTGCCTGTGTGTCGAGAGCGACAATGCGTGCCCCTTGCGATCCGGCCCAGCTGAGCGCGCGCTCAAACCCGGCGGGCGAATGCGGCACAAGCACAGCGGGCTCGCCAGCGCGCGGCCATACGGCCGCAATCACCAGCGCCGCGCTCATCAGCGCAGCATACCCCGCCCCAAGAGCGACTTTAGACGAGCTGTGCAAAGACATCGGCATCGCTGCCCGCCTCCACCTGATCGCCGCGCAATTGCTGTTGCAAGACCCCGATCGTGATCGCGCCGACAGCGTGATCGGGATCATCAGCGCGCAGCACAATGGCCAGCTGGCTCAGACATTGCGAGAGCCGATCAATGCTTTGCAACTTTTCGATATGGGTCTCGATCAGCTCTTCATGGCTGCACAAGATCGCGCCCAGCTCTTCGACTTCGCGCGCATAGCCATCCAGCGCGTGCGCTGCCCGCTCGAGCAAGGCATCAGGCGCAGCGTTCGCCGGGGCAGCAGCGCCAGCGGAGGCCTGCGCGCAAGAGGAGACAGGCTGGCTCACGCGGCGAGCTCGTATTCATCGCTGGATAGGAGGCTCGCCAGATCGAGCACCATCACCATATCCTCGCCGAGCGGGGCAATGCCCTGGAGAAAATTAGTGATAGCATCCTCGCGAACCGAGTCAGGCTGCTGCAGGTCTTCAGCTGCGATCGAGACGATATCGTTCACATCATGGACGATCAGCCCGCGCGATTGCCCTTCGAATTCGGTGACGATGATCGGGTTGCGCGGAGTTGTTTGCGTCGCTGGCCAGCCCAGGCGGACCGCGAGATCGACAACGGGGAGCACCGCGCCGCGCAGGTTGACGACGCCGGCAACATAATCAGGCACACGCGGTAACCGGGTGACCGGCGACCAGGCGCGGATCTCTCGGATCGCCATAATGTCGACGCCAAAAAGCTGATTCTGAACGCCAAAAGTGATCAATTCATAGCGCATGATGGTGGCTTCCTCAGGAAATGTGGCTCAATGACTGATGGATCATGAGACTGCGGTTTAGTGCGCGACCCGGCGAAGAGCGGTGGTCAGTTTCTCTGCATCAAAGGGTTTGACGATCCACCCGGTGGCTCCGGCCTCGCGCGCGCGCTGCTTTTTCTCGTTGGAGCTTTCTGTAGTGAGCACCAGGATTGGACGATCGGCATGAAGCGCGGAGCCGCGCAGTTTCTCGATCAGGCCAAATCCATCGAGCCGCGGCATATTGATGTCTGTGATAATCACATCAACTTCATTGGAAGCGAGCCATTCGAGCGCTTCCTGACCATCTTCGGCCTGCTCGACGGCAAATCCGCGCGAAGTGAGCGCGCTGCGCAACAGCGCCCGCATCGAAGCGCTATCATCGACAGTAAGCACGCGAACGCTGCTCTGAGTAGTCTCGAGGCTTTGCGGAGGGATAGAATTCACATCTGACATGATCGGTTCCTTTGCGCGCTAGAATAGCTCGACAGTCCCAAGTGCTGATTTCGGTCGGACCAGTGGTTTGTCCTTAGGTGCTGAGATATCGGCGACACTGCGACACTTCACGAGGCCGGAAGCGGGGCGAAAATGGATGCGGCGCGCGTGCTCGCCTTCGAGATCCTCAAAGGCCTTTTCGATGCCTTCGCCGCGTAGGAATTCGCGCGCGAAAGCTGCGTTTCGCGTTCCGATTTCGCCGAGGTCTCGGTTGATGTTCGAGCCGCCATACAAGCGCCCTTTGAGCCGGTGTTTGACCGCGCCCAATTTGAGCATTTCGTTGATCAGCTTCTCCATTAGAAACAGTCCGTAGCTGCCATCAAACGCTGAGCGAGAGAGGCTTTCGGGAGGCTCAGCCAAAAGAAAATGGTTCATCCCGCCAATGCGCGCGACCGGATCATAAAGGCATGTGGCGACACAGCTTCCCAACACGGTGCCAAACTCAACCTTGGGGTCCGAGCTCGCTTTGGCTTCGCCTTGAAGCACTGACATGCGGATGATGTTATCCGAGCCAAGAGAGGTTGCGATGGACATGAATCAAGACGCCTTGCGTTGAGTATCAGCGCAAGCGCTGAAGATGCGGGGTGCGATTTCGCCTAAAGGCAGGACATGCTGCGCTGCGCCCAGTTCGATCGCGGCGCGCGGCATTCCAAACACCACGCTTGTGGCTTCATCTTGAGCGATCGTTGTGCAGCCGGTGCCGGCCATCGCCTTCAAGCCTTGCGCGCCATCACGGCCCATGCCGGTCAACAATATGCCGAGCGCTTGGGCACCGACATGAGTGGCGACTGCGTTGAAGAGGGCATCCACGCTTGGGCAATGGCCGCTGACGGGTGCCCCTTCCGTGATCTTGGCGCTCCAACTGGCTGAGGCGCTGGTGCCAAGCGCGGGCCGGATCGTCAAATGGCCCGTATCGCCCGGGGCGATAACGATTTCTCCCTTGGCGAGCGGCCTGTTGTGTTCAGCAAGCCTAACGCGCGGACGGGCGACCCGGTCAAGCGATTTGGCGATAGCCGGCGCAAAGCAGGCATTGATATGCTGAACGATCAACGTGGGCGGGCAATGAACAGGGAACTGAGCAAGCAGCTCGTGCAGGGCTTCAACGCCACCTGTCGAAGAGCCGATCGCGATAAGATCAGGCATTGGTATATTCGACGAGGTTTGAGCGCGTGAAGCCGGTCTAGCGCTTGGTGCTGAGGGTGGAGATGCCTGAGCCTTGCGCGGCGCCGGAAGGGTCACTTGCGCTGCCTCGTGCACAAGTTTCACCAGCATGCCCTGATCATCGTCTGCGATTGATCGGTGGCGTGTCGATTTCGCGTAACACGACACTGCGCCCAGTTGCATGGCGCGCGCGGTTGCTTCTGCGCCGGGCCCTGTCGCGCCAGAGACGATGATCACCGGCGTGGGACGCAGCTCCATTATCTTTTGCAAAAAGGAGAGCCCATCCATCCCCGGCATCTCGATATCGAGTGTCACCACATCAGGATCGAGCGATTTGATCATGCGCCGCGCTTCAGCCGCGTTGGGCGCTGTCCCGACAACCTCAATGCCCGCATCGTCTTCGAGCTTGCGCGTCAGCAAAGCGCGCATCACCGCGCTATCATCAACGATTAAAACCCGGACGCTCATGGGGCTCTCCGGCGATAGACAGT
>JBCBOW010000160.1:0-5136 GCA_039821045.1 Pseudomonadota bacterium | reverse complement strand
GCCGCCAATGACCAGCTCAATTTCAGTGAGATTGAGCTCGGTGGTTTTGGTCATGCTCATTGTTTGTCTCCTCCAATGATCATCAGGCATCTGCTGACGAGCCGAGAGTCGCAAAATTCCATTTTTCCTCAATAACTACAATGCCCTAGATGCTTCATCCTAGGCTTCGCGAGCTAATCAAAGCGTGATAAGCCGGGCGCCTTAGGTGAGCAGAGCTAAGCTGTGCGAGTTAGTCCGCGCGAATAGTCTCGATGTGCTATAGAAATAGGTGGCTCGCAGGCGCCATATTGGCTGAAATCACAGGAGCACGATGCATTGCGGATCCAGCGTGGCGAGATGACCGAGACTTTATCCAGGATGGTGGTGGCCGATGACCACCCGATCTTTCGCGACGGGGTGTCAGCGATCTTGAACCAGATCGATCCTTCGATCGTGGTCGAGCATGCCGGCACTTATGAAGAGATGATGTCGCTTGCAGCCTCGGGAGCTAGCCCACAGCTCTTCATTCTCGATTTGCGGTTTCCAGGGATGGACCTCGATACAGCGATCCCGCAGCTGCGCATCAAGTATCCGCTTGCCTCGATCGTCATCATTTCGATGTCAGACGATCGGCGTTCAACCGAACTGATTATGGCATCGGGCGTTGATGGGTTTATCAGCAAGGCCGCCACCCAGGATCAGATCCGCGATGGCATCGCCGCCGTCATGCGCGGCGAATTTGTGAATGTAAGCGCATCAGGGTCGCTCGAGGGCAAGGTGTCCGTTTCGCAGTTCTCAAAGCTGACCCCGCGTCAGATCGATGTCTTGCGCGGCATTGCCGATGGGAAGTCAAACAAGGAGATCGCCCGCGAGCTTGGCATTTCTCCCTTCACCGTGCGTATCCACGTCTCCGCCCTGCTCCGCGAACTCAAAGTGGAAACGCGCACTGCTGCGGCGGCTATGGCGATGAAATATGGGCTGACCTGAGAGACTGGCTCGTTCGCTTGCGGCGCTGGCAAAGAGTCTAGGCAAAAAAAGGGCCGCTTTCGCGGCCCTTTCTTTATCAGTTGCCAAACGGTGGCTCGGCTTCAGGGCTGATTATCGGAAGGCGAAACCAGCGCCAGAAGTAGTCTGCTTCAGTGCCCGGGATACTACCCGCTGAAACCTGCTCAATTTCATTCATTTCAAGGGCTTTGATAGCCTTGGGTGCGCTCACTTTTAGTCTCCTTGTCCAAACACGTTTCCAGGCCGCGACTGCCCGGTAAAACCCTTATGCATGGGCTCAAGAGCACATGCATTAGTCATCTTGCACTAGGCCACTCAGCGTACACCAACGCAGGCTGGCGAGCCTTCTTGCGACCCATCACAATGCCTCGATCGCGCTCCAATAAGCGCTTGAAATTTCGAACGATCGGCGAACATACTCTTAGGCAAGACCAAAGCCGTGCGCTCGTTTGGAGCTAACGCCCAGTGTCTTACGAAATCTTGGCTGCCATAAGCGCAGAGCGGAGCTCAGCGGCCCGCAGGGGTTTTGACAGAATGAGACCGTCAAACCCTTCAATCTGAGCCCGGATTTGATCTGAGTGGTGGCCGGAGATGACAATCAGACGCGTCCCTCCTGCTTCCAGTTTGGCGATGGATTCCGCTTTGTCCGCCAGCGTGTTTCCAGCGCCAAAATCATAATCACTCAGGAGAATCTCATGCCGCGTAAGCGCGAGAGGAAACTCATCAAAAGCATCGACCTCGCATCCCCACTGCCTCAGCAACTCAGCGGTCGATCCCAAAGTCTCTTGGTCATCATCAGCAATTGCTACTCTCAACCCTGAGAGCGGCAATGCTCGTTTCGGCGTCGCCTCTTCGACCGCCGCTACGCTCGACAGAACTTCCAGGCCGGAAATCATAGCGGAGGTCCCGCGCCCCTCATTTGACCGAAGGGTGAACTTGAGATCAAGCAAAGCGGCCAATCGGTTTACAATTGCAAGGCCCAAGCCCTTGTTGTCAGATCGCAAGGTCGAAGCGCGCGAGGCGCGGTAGAATTCCTTCTGGACGTGCCGGAGTTCGGATGCAGGAATACCCTTCCCATTATCAATCACCACCAAAGCAACAGATCCCTTGCGACGTCGACAGCCAATTACAACATCCTTACCGGGCGAGTATTTGATGGCGTTGGAAACCAGATTTTGCAGCATGGTGCTGATCAGGACCCGATCTGTCTTGATGATCAATTCTGACGGGACGAGGCGCAGGTTTACGCCAGCCTGCTCAGCGGCCAGAGCGTTCTGGCTATCTATTTCGGCGAGAATCTCGTTGATCGAAACCGGGGCAATGTCTGTTTGAAGCGTGCCGCTTTCAATCGCAGCGATGTCCAAGAGAGAGCGAAACATTCGGCTCGCATTGTCAACTGACCAGGAAATCTTCGAAACGAGCTCTCTTTGGTCAGGGGCAAGATCGCTTTGCGCAAGCCGGTCAGCCAACAAGCCTATCGCGTGGATCGGTTGGCGCAAATCATGGCTTGCCTGCGCCAGAAAGCGCGCTTTTGTTTCAGCGGCGCTGCGATAAGTGCCGATAGCTTTGCGAACCCGCTGCCAAAACCGCCCGAGTGCAAAAAGAAAAATCATAAAAACGCCATTGGAGGTCTCGAAAAAGATCAAATGACGTTCAAGAACCAAGGGGCTTAGAATGATTATTGCCAGCCCAATCAGCGCGATGATGCGTCCGTAGGGAGGCTTGACGAACGCCCAGGCCAAGATGGCTGCGAACCCAGCAAGCGTCGCTGGCAACCAGCCTATCGATAATGCCGGGCCGTCAATCAGGGTCTGCGCTGCCATGAGACTGCCGACTGCGCGCGGCGTGTACCGGCTTCCAGGGGTTGCGAAAGTATCGCGCGTTGCATTGCCGGTGAAACTGACGATCACCTGCTTTCCAGTAAGACCGGCACTTGGAGCGTCCCCCGCCAATATGGCCCCGGCGCTTACGATAGGGACGCTCTGAGGCGCGATGCTCAGATCAACGCGAAATTGGTTGGTTGGCGGAGACTTTGCGTTGGACAGCACGCGCTCAACCGATGGGAGAACACCATCCTTGGTTTTGATCGCGTAGGAAGCGTAGAGCGGCGTTGCGAGCGGGTATCGATGGAGCGCTGAAACGGCGGTCGTCACCCGGCCTCGCAAGCTAGGTTCAAGCCGCACTTGCGCATCTGTGAAAGCGTCTTCCTCTGGTGCAGGCTCGGAAGCAGAAAAGGCTCCCACCTCTTCAGATGAAACCGCGACCTGCCAGATTACGGGCGTTTGCATACCGTCCAGAGCAGCGCCGACCTCTTCCATCGACGTCGTGTCATCATTTGAGAAATACTGTCGATCGACAACGATAAGATCGGGCTTCAGTCGTTCGATTTGACTGAGCAACTGCGCAAGATCACGCCGCTTCCATTGATTGCCTGGGATTTCCTGTAGTGTCTCTTCATCAATCGCGACGACCACGCCATCGCCCTCATAGGCCTTTTGATTGATGAGCGCGGTCGCGTTTTGTTGGACCCAATCATACGGCTCAAACGGGACAGCCGGGCTCAAGAGACCCAGCACAAGCGTCAGCACAGCGAGGAAAACCGTCTCCCCCCGGCTTGGCTTCCTAAATATTGAGCGCATCCTAGAAGCCTCCCCATAGCAAGCGCAGCCCGATCATCCGGCCTCGCCGCTGTCAGCGAGACGTTGAATTCGCCGCACATATGCAAGTTCTAGCTCGGATGTGATAGCACACGCGCACTAACCTTGGCCCTTACGAGGCCGGCGTCCAGCGTCCTTTGCGCTGCGCACTGCAATCTCGAACTGGCGCTAGGCCAAGCTCGCAATCGACTAAGTTTGGCCGGCCTGCTCCAAGGAGGCGATCACTTCAGGATGCACGATCTTGCCCCCGCGCACGTTCAGTCCGGCAGCGAGATGCGGGTTCGCCTCCAGCGCTGCGTCGATGCCCTTGTTCGCCAACTGAAGCGCAAAGGGCAGTGTTGCATTAGCAAGCGCTTCGGTCGACGTGCGCGCGACCGCTGCTGGCATGTTGGTCACACAATAATGGACCACGCCATCGATCACGAACGTGGGCTCGTCATGCGATGTTGGCGCGCTCGTCTCAAAGCAGCCGCCTTGGTCGATCGCAATATCCACCACAACCGAGCCAGCGCGCATAGATGCGATATGCTTGCGGGTGACGATTTTGGGCGCTGCTGCACCCGGCAAAAGCACCGCTCCCACGACAAGATCAGCCGAGCGCACGGCGTGTTCGACCGCAGTCGCGGTTGAAAAAAGGCAAGTCGCGCGTCCATCAAAAAGCCCGTTTAGCTCACGTAGACGGTCAATCGAGCGATCCAGCACCGTGACATTAGCGCCCAGCCCAATTGCCATTTGTGCAGCGTTAAAGCCTGCCACACCGCCGCCGATCACGACCACATTTGCCGGTGCAACTCCCGTTACCCCGCCCAGAAGAACGCCCGATCCTCCATTCGCGATTTCGAGGTGCTGTGCCCCTGCCTGGATCGATAGACGTCCGGCGACCTCGCTCATCGGGGTCAGGAGCGGCAAACGACCGAGCCGG
Organism: Pseudomonadota bacterium; assembly: GCA_039821045.1. Taxonomy (GTDB): domain Bacteria; phylum Pseudomonadota; class Alphaproteobacteria; order Sphingomonadales; family Sphingomonadaceae; genus Erythrobacter. Next base: position 573 of record JBCBOW010000160.1, on the reverse strand, counting down.
TCGGTAACCGTCTCATATGCGATGCATGTGGCGCCCGATGCCGCGAGACCGCGAGCCTGATCGGGGTCTGGTGCGAGATGGAGATACGTGAACAGCGTGTGCCTCGGTTTGAGACGCGCAATCTCAACAGGTTGAGGCTCTTTGACTTTGATAATGAGGTCTGCCGCATCAAACACCTCTTCGGCGTCTTTCGCGATTGCGCAGCCGACCATGCGATAGTCCTGATCGGAAAACCCGATAGCAGCGCCAGCGTCGCTCTCGATTGTCACCTGGTGACCCGCCTGCACCAGTTCACAAGCCCCGCTCGGGGTTAGCCCGATGCGCGCTTCTCGGTTCTTGATTTCCTTTGGCGTTCCAATCCGCATTCGAGGCTCCCGTCGCTCAGCACGGCGCTTATGCCGGAACGGTAAGTGAATGTGCTTCGAAACTCTCTCTTGCAAACGATCAGATCGAAAGATTATATCGGCTGACAAGCAGTTTTCCGAAGAATCTTCAACGGTTGCACATGGATGGGATAGATCGGAGCATATTGCGCCAGCTCCAGGCGAATGGCCGAGTTACAAATGCAGACCT
>JBCBOW010000159.1:0-5156 GCA_039821045.1 Pseudomonadota bacterium | reverse complement strand
ATGAGATGAAGGTTTCAGAGCTTCATATCAACGACGAATCTGTGCGGCTTATTGTGCTCGGTCTGGCCAGAGAAGTTCATGACTTTGCTGTCTCGCGCGGCATCACGAGCCATTCGGTTGAGTTGCAATTGCCCCTCGTCCTTAGCGTACTTAATGGCCATGCTGGCGACCTCTTGGACGTTCGCGATGTTCCCGCAAGAGAGGCATCCTGCCTCGCCGGTCTCAGCATCCGCTTCTCCGATGAAGGCTATCGGCTTCTTGCACGTGCCGCAAAGGATCGGGTGGCTAACCTCGTTAATTGAGATCGAGACTTCTTCGGACATAACACCCTCCGTTCCTGTGATTGGCGGAGAGTGCAAAACCGCACGCTCTGAGTCGAGTCAATTCAATGACCTATCTCTGCGCGTTTGCAAAGTATACAATCACCTTTCTTTTGGAGAGGGCCGAAGCGTGAAGTAAGCGCGCTTACACAGCGAGAATAAAGTCCACCGCCGCTTCGCAGTGCAGCGCGGTCGTGTCGAACAGCGGGAGAGCGCTGTGCTGCGGCTCAATCAAGAGCATGAGCTCGGTACAGGCAAGCGCGATCGCGGATGCGCCACGCCTCTCTAGGCTCTCAATGAGTTCGGTGGCGAAGAGACGTGAGCTCTCGCTAATTATGCCAGCGCATAATTCATCGAAGATGATCCGGTGCAGTTCAACGCGCTCAGCATCCTCGGGAATGATCGTCGCCACTCCGGCATCTTTGAGACGCCCCGTGTAAAAGGGCTGTTCCATGATGAACCGGGTGGCGAGCAGGCCAATATGGCTGTGCCCCGCCTCGCCGACTGCCTTCGCGAGCGGATCGGCAATATGGAGAAGGGGGACTGTGATCGTAGCCTCAACCTGCGGCGCAACCAAGTGCATGGTGTTGGTTGCGATCAGGATTGCCTCAGCGCCAGCCCTTTCCAACCCAGCAGCCGCCTCGCCGAGAAGGGTACCCAGCCGCTCCCACTGATTGTCCGCCTGCAATCGGGCAATCTCGGCGAAATCGAAGCTGTGCATGAGGAGCGGCGCTGACGCGATGCCACCACACCTCTCGCGCACGTCGCGATTGATCAGCGTATAATACTGCGCTGAGCTTTCCCAACTCATGCCGCCCAGGATGCCGATGGCGCGCATGATTATGCAGACACTCCGATGTCGAAACTGGACACGTCCAACATCTGGCCCAGCGTTGAATAGAGGGCTTCCGCTGGCGAATCCCCCTTTTCGGCTTGGACGATGATCACATGCGCGTTCGCCTCTCGAGCGATCGGCCTCAATGCCTCGATAAGAGCCGTTGCGACGCCTTTGCGCCGATGGGCTTCATCAACAGCAAGATCGTAAATGTAGATCTCGCTGCGCTCCTGCTCAAACTTGCGCAGCATATATGCGCTCAGCGCGCCAACGACGCGCCCATCAACAATCATGACAAGTTCCATGAAGTCGGACCGCTCAAGAAGCGAAGCGATATACTCATCGCTGGGCGGGTGGCACGCATAGCTTTCGGTATCGTCGAGCGCGCTCGCATAGAGCCTCAAGACCTCGCGATGCAAGCCCAAGTCGCTGGCAGAAAGGCGCAGGCATTCACCCGGCACCTCGCTCACTTACGCAGCCGCTTCTTTCTCGCTCTCGCTGTCGTTGGAGACGACCTGGATCGGGTCTTTCTTGCCCGCCACAACGTCACCATCGATTACGACTTCGCTGACATTGTCCATATCAGGCAGATCAAACATCGTATCGAGCAGGATGCCTTCGACGATCGAGCGAAGGCCGCGCGCGCCGGTTTTGCGCTTAATCGCGCGTTCGGCAATGGCTTTCAGCGCCTCATCGGTGAAGGTGAGATCGACGTCTTCAAGCTCAAACAGCTTGCCATATTGCTTGACGATCGCGTTCTTCGGCTCGGTCAGAATCGTAACCAGGGCATCAACATCAAGATCGTGAAGCGTTGCAATCACTGGCAGACGGCCGACAAACTCTGGGATCAGCCCAAATTTGAGCAGGTCTTCCGGTTCGCTCTTTTCAAGCAGTTCGCCAACCTTGCGCTTGTCCGGATCAGCGACATGCGCACCAAAGCCAATCGAGCGTTTTTGCAGGCGGTCGGCGATGATCTTGTCGAGGCCTGCGAAAGCGCCGCCGCAGATGAAAAGGATGTTGGTCGTGTCGACCTGAAGAAACTCCTGCTGAGGGTGCTTGCGCCCGCCTTGCGGGGGCACGCTCGCTGTGGTCCCTTCCATCAGTTTGAGCAGCGCCTGCTGCACACCCTCGCCCGACACATCGCGCGTGATCGAGGGGTTTTCCGCCTTGCGGGTGATCTTGTCGATCTCGTCGATGTAAACGATGCCGTGCTGGGCCTTCTCGACATTGTAGTCGGACGCCTGGAGCAGCTTGAGAATAATATTCTCAACATCTTCGCCAACATAGCCCGCTTCGGTCAGCGTGGTCGCATCGGCCATGGTGAACGGCACGTCAAAAGTGCGCGCGAGCGTTTGCGCAAGCAGCGTCTTGCCCGTGCCGGTTGGACCGACGAGCAGAATGTTGGACTTGGCCAGTTCCACATCGCCCGCTTTGCCGCTGTGCTTGAGGCGCTTGTAGTGATTGTGAACCGCGACCGAGAGGTTCCGTTTGGCCGAGTTTTGCCCAATCACATAATCATTGAGCGTCGCATAAATGTCTTTGGGGGTGGGGACTTCGCCCTCTTTCTTCCCGGCAATGCCCGCCTTGGTTTCTTCGCGGATGATGTCGTTGCACAGTTCAACGCACTCATCACAAATGAACACAGTCGGGCCTGCGATCAGCTTGCGCACCTCGTGCTGCGATTTCCCGCAGAAACTGCAGTACAGGGTACTTTTGCTGTCAGAACCGCTCAATTTTGTCATTCCTATATCCTCGAATCCGAGAAGGGTTTTGGCCCCGCTGAGCCCTCGGATTCTTTGAGTGTATAACGGGCAGCATATGAATCAACACATGCACCCCACATTTTTGCCTCCGCAAAAGTGGTATTCTTGCACCACTCTCGAGGAGCACTGCCTTCGGCCCCTAGGCCAAGACACCTTAACCGCGGCATTACTCTGGAGCGCCGCCAGATCCTTCCTCCACCGATTCCTCGTTTTCTGGCCGGGTTTCGAAGACCTTATCAACCAGTCCGAATTCCTTGGCCTCTTCCGCTTCGAGGAAGGTGTCACGATCCATCGCCTTTTCGATCTCTTCTAAGGTTCGACCGGTGTACTTGACGTAAAGATCATTCATCCGGGTGCGGATACGCAGAATTTCGCGCGCTTGGATTTCGATATCGGAAGCCATGCCGCGTGCGCCGCCCGAAGGCTGGTGCACCATGATCCTAGCGTTGGGCAAGGCAACGCGCATCCCGGGCTCACCCGCCGCAAGGAGGAAGCTGCCCATCGAGGCGGCTTGTCCCATGCACACCGTCGACACGCGCGGTTTGATATATTGCATTGTGTCGTGGATGGCCATGCCAGCCGTCACCACACCGCCAGGCGAGTTAATGTACATGCTGATCGGCTTTGAGGGGTTTTCGCTTTCGAGAAACAGAAGCTGCGCGGTGATAAGCGAAGCCATCCCATCTTCGACCTGTCCGGTCACAAACACGATGCGTTCGCGAAGCAGGCGTGAAAAGATGTCGAAGCTGCGCTCACCCCGGCTGGTCTGCTCGACCACGACCGGCACCAGAGCACCAGTAAGAGGGTCGCGCGTGAATTGGCCTTGCGCGCCGTATGTTTCGCCTTTGTCGCCGAGCAAATCGATCATGGGGGTGCGTGTCCTTTTCCAAATGGAGTGGCTATTTCGGAGCCCGTCGCGCATTGTTCAAGGGGCTTAACCATTTGCCTGAGCATTGCTTGCGGGAATAGCGCTTGCACGGCGACCCCAGAGCGGCAAATGATGGCGCTCATGACTACACTCTCCCGGCGCCCGCGCCTCTTTGCCGCCAGCCTTGCCACCATCGCCGCGCTCCGCGCCGCGCTTGCGATCGCGCAGCCAGCCGATGATCCTAGTGCGTTTGACGCCGAAGCCGACATCGCGATGCGCGTTGAGCGGATTAAGCAATATGACGATGGCACCAACGGCCTGAACGCAGTCATCGTCCATTCGCAGACCGCCGGGTTCAAAGCGCGCCAGGCGGCGGCGAATGGCGGCATACTGGGTGGGCGCAGCGTGCTCGTTAAAGACAATATCGAAACCGAAGAATGGGCGACGACCGCGGGAAGCCTCGCGCTCAAATACAATTTTACCCGCCGCGATGCACCTTTGATCGCTAATCTTCGCAAGGCCGGGGGCGTTGTGTTGGGCAAAACTAACCTTTCAGAATGGGCCAATATTCGCGGCGACAATTCGACCAGCGGATGGAGCGCGATCGGCGGTCTCACGCGCAACCCCCATGCAACCGATCGCAATTCGTGCGGCTCTTCTTCTGGCAGCGGCGCAGCTGTCGCAGCAGGCATGGCCTGGGGTGCAATCGGCACAGAGACAAACGGCTCGATCACCTGCCCCGCTTCGATCAACGGCATTGTCGGCTTCAAACCGAGCGTCGGGATCGTCAGCCGTACGCACGTTGTCCCAATCAGCTCAACGCAGGACACCGCTGGCCCAATGACACGCACCGTCTATGACGCCGCGCTGCTCCTGAGCGCGATTGCGGGTGAGGATGCTGCGGACGCGGCCACGCTCAATGTTCCGCGCATCTCCGACTATGCCGAGGGGCTCGAGGATGCATCACTCGAAGGCGTGCGCATCGGGGTGATGATCAATCAACTCGGCAATCGCAAAGACGTAAAGGCGATCTTCACAAAGGCGCGCGCTGACTTGGAAGCGGCAGGCGCGGTGCTCGTCGATATCGAGCACGATCTAAACCGGGAGATGTTCGGCAACAGTTTCACCGTGCTCAAATTCGAATTGCGCGAGGAAATGGGCAAGTATCTGCGCTCAATTCCAGAGATGGATGGCGCTGAGACACCGCGATCACTGGCGGACCTTATCGCTTTCAATAATGCAAACGCCGCGCGCGAGCTGCGCTGGTTCGGGCAAGAGACCTTCATCGAAGCCGAAGCGGAAACCGATCGCGATGCCTATGAAGAAGCGCGCGAAAAGGCAGTGCGGATCGCGGGCGAGGAAACGCTTGA
>JBCBOW010000158.1:0-5185 GCA_039821045.1 Pseudomonadota bacterium | reverse complement strand
GGCTTCATCGTTGTGCTCGGGGGCTATCGCTTGATGCCAGACGGGCCCTATCCCGCGATGCTCGAAGACACAGCGCGCGCGATCGCCTGGACGCATCAGAACATCGCGCAATATGGCGGCGACCCCGAGCAGATCGTCCTCGCGGGGCATTCAGCAGGGGCGTACAATGTGGTGATGACGGCGCTGGAAGAGCGTTGGCTGGCTGATCACGGCGTGCCTATGTCAGCGATTGCTGGCGTTGTCGGCCTTTCGGGTCCGTATGATTTTGTCCCGCTCGATAGCGAATCGACCATCGCAGCCTTTGGCAAAGCGCCAGACCTCAGCGCCACCCAGCCCGCGAACCATTTGCGCGCCGATGCGCCGCCTGTGCTGTTGATCCATGGCGAAAAGGACGATCTCGTCGGGCTTCACAATTCACAAGGCCTCTCCCAAAAGCTCCGTAGCGCTGGCGTGCGGGCGCAACTGATCACCTATCCAGCGATGACGCATAACGATCCGCTGATCTCGCTGGCAGCACCCTGGCGCGCTGGCCGCGATGTCAAAACGCAGATCGCCGAATTTGCCAGACGGGTGGCGACGCCCCAAACCGCCGCTGCTGTGAGCGACTGAGACACACAGCGACACGCTTTCAGTTTCGGTTCACATCAATCCGGGTTAGGCTCTGTCGCATCATGCCCTACTTCGTCCAGCTTCCCGCCCTTGCTCTAGCCTTGCTTGCGAGCCTTGCGATGGCGATCACGCCCGCCGCGGCGCAATCCGCCTTGCGCGATGCGGAAACGGAGGCTTTGCTGGCCGATATGCTGGCTCCGCTTGTCGAAGCGAGCGAGCTTGAACCGGGCAATGTCGAGATCGTCTTGATCAACGACCCCTCGATCAACGCTTTCGTGGCGGGCGGGCAAGTGATCTATGTTCACACCGGGCTGCTCAACGCGGCGGACACCGCCAACGAAGTGCAAGGCGTCCTGGCGCACGAGCTGGGTCATATCACGGCGGGCCACGTCGCCCGGTTTGAAGAGCGCACGCGCGGTCTCCAAGGGGCAAGCATTCTCTCGCTCCTGGCTGGGCTCGGTGCGATTGCTGCAGGCGCTCCCCCAGAAGCGCTTATGGGCGCTCTGGGTTTGGGCCAACAGGCCGGGATCAACAGCTTCTTGCGCTTCAATCGCAATCAGGAAGCGGCAACCGACCAGGCCGGTGCGCGCTATCTGTCTGCCGCTGGGATATCAGGGCGCGGGATGATCTCGTTCTTCCAGCGGCTGACCAATCTCGAAATCCGCCGCGGATACAGCCAGGCTGATGAAGCCGCCTATGGCCGCACGCACCCGCTTTCAGGCGACCGCGTTGCAACGCTTAGAGCGCAGCTGGAAGCAGACCCGGCTTGGGCCAGGCCTCCTGACGCTGACCTCCAGGCGCGATTCCTGGGGGTGCGCGGCAAGCTGTATGGCTATTTGGCAGAGCCCGCCCGAACCTTGCGCGCCTATCCTGAAACAGACACGAGCATCCCCGCACGCTACGCGCGCGCTTATGCGTTTCACAAAGACGCTCTGGTTGAAAAGGCGCTCTTGGAGGCAGACGCGCTGTTGGCGAGCGATCCGGATAACCCGTATTACCTTGAGCTCAAAGGCCAGGTGCTGCTGGAATCGGGCAAGCCTTACGAAGCGCTTCCACCATTGCGCGAGGCGACCCGTTTGACCCGCAATCACCCGCTCATCGCTTCGATCTTTGGCCATGCGTTGATCGCCACCGAAGACGAAATGCACTATCCGGAAGCCGAGCGGGTGCTGCGCGCAGCCGTTGCGCGCGATCGGCTCAATCCCTTTGCCTGGTATCAGCTGGGCGTGGTGCACGAGGCCAAGGGCGATATTCCGCGCGCGCGGCTCGCAAGCGCCGAACAGCTCATCATGCGGCGCAATTATCCGGCCGCCTTGCGCAATGCACAAGCCGCAGAAGCGGGTCTCCCGCGCGGAACGCCTGACTGGATCCGTGCGCAGGATATCAGCCTCCAAGCGCGCGCCGAGCTTGAGCGGTTGCGCGATCGCCGCTGAGCCCTCGCGCAGACCTAAGGCCAAGGCTGGCGGGCCGCGCAGCATGGCGCTAAACCATCGCGTAATTCTATTCCTTTAGGTTCAATTTCTCCATGGCCACTGAAACCTCCTCTTCCAACAGCCCGTCTTTCAGCGGCGCGCTCCTTACCGCCGCGCTCGCGCTTGTGTTCGGCTTTCTCGGCGCCGCTGTTTGGTCGCTGACCGGGCTTGCAGACAATCGCACTCGCTCGTTCCTGATGGAAAACCCCGACATGCTGATCGCGATGAGCGAAGAGCTTCAAGCGCGCGAGGCAAGCGAGCGGCTCGCTGAAGCGGGAGACGAAGTGTTTGACGCGTTTCCGGGCGCTGTGCTCGGCAATCCGCAGGGCTCGCGGGTGCTGGTTGAGTTTACCGACTACAATTGCCCTTACTGCGAAGCGAGCCTGCGCGATGTGGCGCAATTGATCGCGAATGATCCCGAGCTCAAAGTGGTCGTGCGCGAATGGCCGATCTTCGAGGGCAGCGATGTGGCTTCACGCATGGCGCTCGCCGCGGCGATGCAGGGCAAGTATCGCGCGTTTCATGAAAAGATGTTCGAGCTTGGCCCGGCAACGCCTGAGACCGTGGAAGCGGCTGCCATTGCTGCGGGGCTCAATCTTGAAAAAGCGCGCGCGGACGCAGTGAGCGATCCGGTTTCTGTTGAGCTTGCCCGCAATCAATCGCTCGCGCGCGCTATCGGCTTTTCCGGAACGCCGGCCTGGGTGATGGGCGATCAAGCGCTGGGCGGCGCGGTCGGCTATGAAACGCTCAAGGAAGCGATTGACGAGGCCAGCGCTGAGGCGAGCTGATGCGCGCTTCGCTGATCCTGATTGCAGCGCTCGCTCTGGCAAGCGGGTCAGCCAGCCTCGCTGGGCCCAAGCTTGAAGATATTGACCTTGACCGCGAGCGCGCGGCGATCGGTGATTTTCAGGACTTTGACCAGCGTTTGCAGGATGTCGGGTGGAGGTTGGTGCGCGGCAATGCGCCATTTTGCGAGCGCGTGGTGCCAAGTGTAGGTCTGCAATTGCAGGACGCGGCGAGTTATGGCCGCCCCGATATTGCCCGCGCTGCTTTGCGTCTTGGTGGGGACTTCGCGGTCCAGACCGCTGCTGCGGGTTCGCCCGCTGCGCGTTCAGGCGACTTTGTGCGCAACCGCGAGATCATCCGGATCGAAGACGCTGATCCCAATGGCTGGGAAGCTGGCGAGCGCATGCATTGGGAGCGTTTGACCCGCGCTCACGATTACATCGACGTTGCTTTGCAAAGCGCTGATGCAGCGCGCTTCACCTTCGCTGATGGAGCTGTCTCCACGCTCACCCCCGTCCCTGTTTGCGCGACGCGCTTTGAGATCATGGGCGATTCCAAACAAGCGGTCGCAACTGGCACGCGCGTCGTAATCGGAGTTCGCTTTCCCGGTTTTGCCTGGGAAGAGGAGGTCTTCGCCGGAGTCGTCGCGCATGAGCTGGCGCATAATCTGCTCGGCCACACCGCATGGCTTGATCGCAACAAGCGCAAGCGCCGCCATGTTCGCAAGACCGAGCGCGAAGCGGACCGCTTGATGCCGTGGATCATGGCCAATGCCGGGTATGAGCCCGAAGCGGCCTATCGGTTTATGACGCGCTGGGGCAAAAAGCATGATCTGGGCATTTTCCGCGCGCGCACGCATGATGGCTGGGATGAGCGCGCGGAGTTCATCGCCGCCGAAATCCCGCTCATCAAAGAGCTGTTAGCGCGCGAAGGCAAAGCGGATTGGTCCAAGCACTTCCGCCGTGAGATTGATCCTGATCAGGGGCTTTCCGTCGCCAAACGCAACTAACGCGAGGAAACGCCGCGGTGGCAGAGCAATGAGGCGCGCAACCGCTCAGAAGTGGCCCGCTCACGCTGTCCCGCTGTGCGCCATGGCCAAAAGCCCCTGCTCATCCGCGAAAAATGGTCTATCTTAAGGCTATGTCGGTTCTAACGATCCAGCCAACGCCGTTTTTTGCGAGCAAGGACCGGGCGTTCTGGAACCTCCAGCTGGCCGGCTGGGGAGGGGCCTTTATCCTGCGCGCGGTGATCGCGATCGCAAATGGCCAGCCGCTCAATCTCTTCGCGGTGATCATGGTCAACACGATCACCGGCTTTTCGATCAGCCTCATCCTCTCCGTGATCTATCGCCAGCTGATCGGGCGCACGCCGTTTGTGACCTGGGGCATGACAGCGATTGTCTTGATCGGCGCGGTGATCGTCCACGCCTCGATCGATGCCTGGCTACAAGGCATCTATTATGGCGGCACGCGGGAGACGAACTTTGCTCAGCGCTTTATCGGCCTGTCTTACATTCCGCTCACGCTGCTGGGCGGTTGGAGCGCGCTCTATTACGCGATCAATTTCTTCCTCACGGTCGAGCGCCAAGCGGATCGGCTCGAGCGCCTCGAAGCGCAAGCGACCGCCGCGCAGCTCGCCATGCTGCGTTATCAGCTCAATCCACATTTCCTGTTTAACACGCTGAACTCGATCAGCACGCTGGTGCTGCTCAAACAGACCGAACAGGCCAATGCCATGCTCACGCGGCTTTCCGGCTTTCTGCGGCACACGCTGATCGCGCAACCGGGCAGCCAAGTGAGCCTCGATCAGGAGATCGAGACGCTGCAGCTCTATCTCGATATTGAACGGATGCGGTTTGAAGAGCGGCTGCGCACACATTTCGAGATCGAAGACGCCGCCACGCAAGCGCAAATGCCCTCGATGCTGCTCCAGCCGCTCATTGAAAACGCGATCAAATACGCGGTCGGGGCACAAGAAGAAGGCGCGCGCATTTCGGTGACCGCGCGCGTGGTAGGCCAAAGGCTGCGCATGAGCGTTGACGATACAGGGCCGGGCGCTGATCTATCGGCGCCAAAACTATCGCCAGGGATGCTGCCATTTGAAGCCGGTGCGATCGGTCAGCCGGTCTCCACTGGCGTTGGCCTTGCCAACATCCGCAATCGATTGATCCAGGCCTATGGCGATGATCACCTGTTCGAAACCCGCTCAGAGCCGGGCGGCGGATTTCACGTGCTCATCGAAATTCCCTATCGCACAGGCCTCGAGGCGGAAGAAGCCGCACGCGATGCACCGCTCACCGATCCTGTAAGCGGGCGTTC
>JBCBOW010000157.1:0-5213 GCA_039821045.1 Pseudomonadota bacterium | reverse complement strand
CCAGCGCGCTTTATCTGTCAGGCCTGTGGTCAACCAAAAAGCCGATGGAGTTTGGCAACATCGCCATCGATGGCTGGGTCAGCGACTTTGCCGTGGGCTCTGAGCAAGCCAGCCCCTATGTCCGCGCCCGCGTGGCCCGCCATGGCCTGCTGGCGCTGGCCAACACCGAGGCGGTATACTTCGTGCGCGGAACAGACGACGAGGGCGAGCGGCTGCGCGAGGATTGCGACTACCGCCTCTCAGGCGGCGCAATGCCCGCCAAGTGGTGGTCGATCACGCTCTACCAAACGCAGGACAGCAAGCTGCCCATAAACAAGGACGAGGCGCTCAGCGTTGATGCGACCAGCATAGTGACCGAGGGCGATAGATGGGAAGCGCTGATCACGCCCGAGCGCCCGACCGACACGCCCAATTGGATCTCCAGCCGTAACGCGGATCGCTTTGATCTCCTGCTGCGGCTCTATGTCCCGCAAGAGGCGCTTCTAACCGAGCCCGAGGCCACTCTCTCGCCGCCCTCGATAAAACGCCTAAGCTGCAAGGGAGAGGACGCATGATGCGCTGGCTTGGCCCGCTCGCCGTGCTCATCGTCACAGCTCTTGGCGCGCATTGGGCGACGCTGGCTTACGCGCCCAGCGTGATCATGGACCGCGCGCTCCAGACGCTCAAAGATCGCGGGATTGCCGAGCATGCCTTTACCACACCGCAGCGGATCACACCGCAAACGCAGGTGGTGGTGCGCTCTTCGCCCGACCTGTTTTACTCGCTGTGCCGTTTTGATTTCGGCGGCGGTGTCGAAGCGGTACGATTGGAGATGGCCGCGTGGCCGGATTACCAATCGCTTTCTTTCTTCGATGCCGAGACCAACAATTTCGCAACAATTCGCAAGCCGGGCGCAGGCGTTGAGACCTTTCTTCTCGCGCCATCCTTACCAAATGAAGCGGGCTATCCGCAAAGCCCTACGACACGCGGCGTCATCCTGATCCGCAGGTTAGCGCCCACGCAGTCGCAATTCGAACAGGCCAAAGCGGCGTCGCGCGATGACCGTTGCGAAGCGCTGACGTTCTTCGAAACCGTTTCGGATCGCTCTGGCCAGACCCAGGATTGAGTCGAAGTCAGGCGGCGCTGGAAACCGCGCTGTTACCTTCGGCGGCATGCGCGAAATGTGCGCTCATCCGCGCCATCAGCTCATCGACATCGGCCATAGCGTCGAGCTCTTCGTTGCTGATCAGCACGCGCGGCTCTTCGCCCGCTTCGCTCATCAGCACCACGGGCAGCGTCACTTCGCGAACGCCGCCGGTGCCGAGCGTGGGAAAGGCTTGCGTAAAGTCATCGCGGTGGAAGAACGAGACCTCCGCATCAAGCCCTTGCCAGAACGCCTTCCAATCCCCGCGCATCGAAACCGCGCCATAGGTGAGCGCGCACAGCGAACACGGATAGGTCGACGGGAAGAACTGCTTGTGCACCGCGTGCATCAAGGCTTCGATGAGGCCCGTATCGGCGTTGTAGACAAGAACCAGACGGGGGCGATTGGAGGGGCTGGGCTGGGTCATACCCATAAATACGCGCGAGGCTCACTTTGGGTTACACAAAATTGCGCAAATTTCGCCCGCGCCGCAGGGTAATCACGCTATCGCTTTGTGCACTTTTCTCTCGCCGCGCGACGGGCTAATCTGGTGTCTATGCAAGGACAATTTCAACTCACCGACGAACAGCTCGCGATCCGCGAGACCGCTGAGCGCTTCACCGCCGATCAGATCACGCCCTTTGCCGGCGAATGGGACGAAAAACACATCTTCCCCGTGGACACGATCAAGGCGAGCGCTGAGCTCGGCTTTGGCGCGATCTATGTCTCGGAGGAAAGCGGCGGCATTGGCCTTGGGCGCCTCGAAGCCGCGCTGATCATGGAGGCGATGGCCTATGGCTGCCCCTCGACAAGCGCTTTCATCTCGATCCACAACATGGCCGCCTGGATGATCGACCGGTTCGGCGGCGAGGCGGTCAAAGCGAAATATCTCCCACAGCTTATCAGCATGGAGCACATTGCGAGCTATTGCCTGACTGAACCCTCAAGCGGATCGGACGCCGCCGCGCTCAAGACCACGGCGAAGCGCGATGGCGACCACTACGTCCTCAACGGGACCAAACAGTTCATCTCGGGCGCAGGCTCCAACGAGGTTTATGTCGCCATGGTGCGCACCGGCGATGATGGCCCCAAAGGCATCACCTGTATGGTGATCGAGAAGGATATGCCCGGCGTTTCGTTCGGCGCAAATGAGAAGAAGCTGGGGTGGCACTCGCAGCCGACCGCTCAGCTGATCCTTGAGGATGTGCGCGTGCCGGTTGAGAATGTCGTGGGCGGCGAGGGCGAAGGCTTCCGCATCGCGATGATGGGGCTTGACGGTGGCCGCCTGAACATCGGCGCGTGCTCAATCGGCGGGGCTCAGCGGTGCCTTAATGAAGCGATCGCTTACACCAAAGAGCGCACGCAGTTTGGCCAGGCGGTGGCCGAGTTTCAGAACACCCAATTCACGCTGGCGGACATGGCTACCGACTTGGAAGCTGCCCGCGCGCTGCTGTATCTCGCCGCCGCCAAGGTGACCGACAACGCGCCTGACAAGACGCGCTTTTCCGCCATGGCCAAGCGTCTAGCGACTGATAATGGCTCAGCCATCGTCGATCGCGCGCTGCAACTGCACGGCGGCTATGGCTATCTGCAAGACTACCCGATCGAGCGCTTTTGGCGCGATTTGCGGGTGCACTCGATCCTGGAAGGAACCAACCAGATCATGCGCATGGTCGTGGGCCGGGATCTGCTGCGCCAATGAGAGCGCTGATCGTCCTTCTCGCCTATGCGTGCGCGGCGCTCAGCGCTGCCCTCGTGTCTTTGGCCTTCACTGTCATCTCTTTGGGCGGGGAAAGCATGACCTTTGGTCATTACATTTTCGGCGTGCTCTTCTTTGCATCCCTGGCGGCGATATACGCCCTGCCTGTCGCGATACCGACAATCGCTTACTCCGAATTTAAGAAGGTGCGATCCTGGAAGGTGTTTGTCAGCGCCGGCTTCATCCTTGGCGCTGTGCTGGTGATCTTTTTCGCTGGGGCGATCACCAACTTCACCTTTGGTTTCGCGGCTATGCTGATGCTTTGTTCGATCTGCGGGGCGATGGCCTATTGGCTGGTTGCGTGGCGCTGGCTGGGCCCCAAGGCGGACACCGGCGCTTTATGAAAGAGCCTGATTTCCTGGCGCGGTTGATCGCATGGTGAGGCTTGGGACCATCCTCTTCGCTTACACCGCCGCTGCGCTTGCGGGGATGGCGGTGTTGGTGGCGGCTGGCTGGATTGATCTGCAGAGCCTGCGGTTTGACAGGCTCGGCTTCATCGCCCCGCTGTTCATCGAAGGCGCGCTGATGGGCGCTGCGCTCTCGCTGCCGATCGCTGTTCCCACGATCCTCTACACAGAGCTTCGCCGCAAAAGCTCGGTGTGGATCTTTGCCGCCGCCGGGCTGCTTTCCGCGCTCGCAGTGATCCTCTCGTTCAGCAATTACAGCCTCGATCCAGCGCTTTGGCGGCCCTTGGCGCTGCTTGATGTGGTGCGCATCGTCGCGGTCACTCTTGCCGCATCGCTGACCTATTGGCTGGTCGCTTGGCACCTGTTTCCGCCCGCGCTGCCAGAGGCGCCTGCAAACCCCGCGGACGAATTTTCATGAGACTGTTGACGATCCTTGGCGCTTATGTCGCGGCCGCGCTGGCTGGCATGCTGTTCCTTGTGGGATATCTGACCGCGGTTGACGGATGGCTTGGCGATTTCACGGTTATCGTTGCCATGGGCGCGTTTGCATTTGGCTTCGCCGGCGCAGCGCCGGTAGCCTTGCCGGTGATCCTCGCCACCGAACTGCGCGAGAGCGGGCCATGGTGGGTCTTCACTGGCGCGGGGCTGATCGCCGGATTGCTCATCGCATCTATCTTTGGGCCTGACGCTGAGCTTGCTCCCTTTCTTCTGGGCGCGGCCTGTTGCGCCCTTGCCGGCTTTACCTATTGGCTCATCGCCTGGCGGCTTTACCCGCCCAAAGCCATCACAGCCGGTGCCCCTACCTCACCCGAATGAACACGCTTAGTCTTGCAACTGTGACGCTGGTCGTCCCCGATTATGATGCAGCGATCGCCTTTTACCGCGATGTGCTGGGCTTTGAACTCATCGAAGACACGCCGCTGGGCGGTGGCAAGCGCTGGGTCATCGTCGCTCCGGAAAAAGGCGCGGCGCTGCTCCTCGCTAAAGCCTCTGGCTCGGAGCAAGAGGCCGCCATTGGCAACCAGACGGGCGGGCGCGTTGCGTTCTTTCTGGAAACCGATGCATTTGACGAAACCCACGCCCGCTTTACAGCAGGCGGCGTGACATTTCTCGAACAACCCCGGCATGAGCCGTATGGCACCGTCGCCGTGTTCAGCGATCCTTTCGGCAATCGCTGGGACCTTATTCAAGTGAAAGACCGCGTATGACTGAAGACGTGCTCACCCGCACAAACGGCCCGATCGGCCACATCTCTTTGAACCGCCCCAAGGCCCTCCACGCGCTGACGCTGGATATGTGCCACGCCATGTCCGCCGCGCTGAGCGAGTGGGCAAGCGACGATGCGATCCACGCGGTTATCATCGATCACGATGAGGGACGCGGCTTTTGCGCGGGCGGCGACATCGCTTTTCTGCGGGATTCAGCGCTTAACGATGGAGGCGTTTCAGGGCGGCGCTTCTTTCACGACGAATATCAGCTCAATCATCAGCTCTTTTCCTATGACAAGCCGATTGTGGCTTTCATGGATGGGGTGACGATGGGCGGCGGGGTTGGCATCGCGATGCCAGCGAAGTTCCGCGTTGCGACCGAGAACACGCGCTTTGCCATGCCTGAGACCGGGATCGGACTGTTCCCCGATGTGGGCGGAGGCTGGTATCTCTCGCGCCTGGGCGGTCGATTGGGTCAGTTCCTCGCGCTCACAGGCGCGCGGCTCAAAGGCGAAGAGGCGCTGTGGGCCGGATTGGCGACCCATTATGTGCCCAGCGATCTGCTTGATGATCTCAAAGCGCGCATCATCGAGCACCCCGATCGCATCCGCGGCATTCTTGCAGAACCGGTGGGCACCCCGCCGCCTGCAAGGATCGAAGACAACGCGCTCAAGATCGCCAAGCATTTCGCCAGCGACAGCTATGAAGAGATCCTC
>JBCBOW010000156.1:0-5229 GCA_039821045.1 Pseudomonadota bacterium | reverse complement strand
CTACGCGCCCAAAAGTCAGCGCGGGCCGCGTTTTCTGCTTTCCGATGGTGTGAGCTGCGAAAGCTGCCATGGCGCGGCGGAAGGCTGGCTGGCCACGCACTATGCCCGCCCCGCGACCCACGCTTCCAACATCGCCGATGGTCTCATCCCGCTCGATCAGCCGCAAGCGCGCGCAAACAATTGCCTCGATTGCCACTTTGGTTCCACCAATAAAGGCCAGTTCGTCACGCACTCAATGATGGCAGCGGGGCATCCGCGCGTTTCGTTTGAGCTCGATCTGTTCAGCGCGCTCCAACAGCACCACAATGAGGATGACGATTATCGCGCGCGCAAGGGCCGGATGAATTCGGTGCGCTTTTGGGCGGTGGGCCAGGCCGAAGCGGTGAAGCGCTCGACCATGCTCTTCACCATCGGAAAGCAGAAAACGCGGCCCGCGCTGACTTTTGGGCGCGTAGGTTGCATGGCATCCAAGGCATGCGGGCGCCTGAGTTGCCGGGCCCAGCCCAAGTGAGTCAGCGATCTGCTGGCCACGATTGCCCGCCAGCACAGCGTAAGCTCGGCTGTGCGCGCCTGACTGCGAGGAAGGCTCTTGCCAGGTTGCGATCTCATCTTGGCGCACAACGGCGCCATTGCCTTCAGCCCGCCCGTGGCACGTCGATCCAGCGCATGTCGCCACGCCCTCATAGCGCGCGGTGCTCGACATTGAATTGCTGTTCGCGCTCGTGACCGGGTAGACCAGCGCCAGGATCATGACCGCGCACGCCTTCGTCAAAAGACCAAAGCGCGCAGCAAGAAGCGCATCACGAAGCCAGCCTAAACCTCCAGTGATGCGTTGCAATCCAACAGTCTGTGCGGCGATCTTCGCATATATCGCCCGTACTTGCGTCATCTCCTACCCCCAACGAGATGCCATTCCTGTCTTTTATCGCGGCCTTACCATGCGCGCCAAGCAGGCTCTCTCCAGCTTGACCGCGAGCATTGCTGCCACTGCACGCGGCCCGATCCGCATCCAGCAACAGCGTCTTAGACGCTATCAGCCCCTAAGAAGACAGAATTGTAAACTCCCGACATGTCAAAGCGCTGCTTTGACTCTTCCCTCAAACGACCCATGTCTCTTTTCCCAATCTTATCGGAAGGACGCAACCTCCAAAGCGCCAGAAGCCCCATATATCGCGTTGGAAATGCGCTGTTGCGCAGCGCGCATCGCCGGACATGCCGATCGATGCAACAGAGACCGACTACTGGCCACACTCGATCAAGGGTTGGACCACATCCGCAGCAGATTGGCGATCGTCTTATCCAAAGTAAGCATCTCTGAAGATTGCAAATCATGGCTTTGCCGGAGCGTGATCCGCAGGTTTTCCATGTCAAACAGCAATTCGCGCTGCCCAGAATCAGCGATCAGGCTCTCAATCCACCCGACACAAACGATCCGTTCCCCGTGTGTCACCGGTTTGACCTCATGGATCGAGGTTGACGGATAGAGCACCAGATGGCCCCACTCACCCTTGACCACTTGCGTGACGCCAGCGTTGTGAATGACAAGCTCGCCGCCCTCGTAATCGCTTGAATTGCTGAGAAACAAAGTAAAGCTGATATCGGTGCGGATGCGACCGGTGCCCTTACCCATCATCGCATTATCAACATGCGCGCCATAATGCCCGCCATCCGATGTCTTGCTGAAGATCAGCGGCGAAATCCGGCGCGGGCGCGCCGCCGCCAACACAACGCGATTCTCCGAAACGTAAGGCATCACGGTATCGCGGATCGCTTTGCCGGCATCGGTGTTCATTCGCGCCTGAAGGTTGCGCTTGACTTGGCGCGCAACCTTGCCAGCCGTCTCGCGGCCGTCGCGCCATTCGAGCGCTGTCAGCTTGGTCTTGATATCCGCGATCCGATCAGCGTCTGCGATAGCGGCGATTTTGACGATCATGCAGGTGGCCCCATTCGCCGGTGAGTGCGGCTCAGTGAGTGCATGGCATAGGAGGCAACCGGTTCAGTCTGCAAGAGGCGCTTGCAGGCCCGGCGCTTGTTTCAGCTTAACTAAAGGCCCCGATGCTCGGATCAAAACCGCTGCTTTGGCTCGCCTCAGCGCGCGCTTCGGCCATCTCGGTAGCGGTGACAGCACCGATGAGGATGAGCGCTGGACCGGTGCCAAGCGCGGTTTGGACAGAAAGGGGCATCAGCGCGAGTGTGGTGGTAAAGATGCGCTCGCCCGGAAGGCTGACGTTCTCGATCAGCGCCACCGGCGTATCGCCGCTCAGCCCCGCTTCCATCAGCCTTTGCGCAAGCTGCGGCGCGGCGGCTTTGCCCATATAGACTGCGAGTGTTGCCTCGGGATCCGCGAGCGCTGCCCAATCGAGCACGGGAGCGGCGCCTTTCACGGTATGAGCCGTTACGAATGTGAGCCGGCGCGCAAGACCCCGTGTCGTTAGCGAGGTTCCAAGACTGGCGGCAGCCGCGCTGGCGGTGGTGACGCCGGCGCACACATGGACCGGAATATCGCTCTTGCGGCAGGCTTCGATTTCCTCATGTGAGCGCCCGAAGATCGAAGGGTCGCCACCCTTTAGCCGCACCACTCTCATTCCTGACAAGGCAGCCCTGGTGATCGTATCGCAAATCATTTGCTGCGGGACCGAGTGCCGCCCTGCCCGCTTGCCCACGGAGCGGCGCTGGGTCGCGTGCGGAATGAGATCAAGCACGCCTTTCCCAACCAAAGCATCGTAAAACACAATATCTGCCGCGCGCAGCAGGCGCTCGGCTTTGCGGGTGAGGAGCTCGGGATCGCCGGGCCCCGCGCCCACAAGCCATACTGTGCCGCTTGGGAAATCATGCTCGGCGCTCATTCCGCAGCCTCCCTGATTGTGTCTTCTAGTTCATCAATCATCCGGGCAAGCTCGGGGCGGCATGAACCACAATTGCTGCCTGCCCGGGTGCACTGTCCAAGGCTCTCTACGCTGGTGCACCCCTCAGAGATGGCCGCCTCAATCTCATACTGCCCCACGTCATGGCACACGCAGACAATCGGGCCTTTGCCCGGCCCTGCCTTGCGAGGACGCGCGGCAAGAAGCGCGATCGGATCTTCGGTGATGGCGCCCAATTGTGCTGCAATCCAATCGCGCGTGGGGAGCGTACCATTGCGCGTGAGAAACAGCGCGGCCTCAAGCCGTCCCTCCCCATCACACACCGCGTATCGCTGCATTCCGCGCGCAGGATAAGCGACCTCGCTGATCACGCCTTGGGGCAGATGCGCGTGCGCGTCGAACTCGGCCTCGCCCGCGATCTCATAAAGCCAGCCATTCTTAACCCGGCTTCGCACCCAATAAGCGCTCTGCGTGCCTTCAAGAGGCACCCGGCTTACCAAGAAACCGCGCCAGGCGATCGCTATCCGGGCCAACGCTGCGGGCTCATCTTTGAAACCCGGCTGGCCCGAAATGGGATCATGATCAGGACTGGTGAGCCTCCCTGTGCGCCCGGCGTTGGCGGTCAAATCGGTCCAATGCATGGGCACAAACAAGGTACCCTTGGTCTGGCCTGAATTGATTTGCGCGCGATAGGTGCTCGCGCCTTGCGCGGTTGAGACCTCGCACAGATCGCCCTCGCTGATGCCAGCGGCCAGCGCGTCTTCGGGATGCATCTCCACAAAGGGCTCGCGCCGATGGTGCGCCAGCTTGGGGCTTAAGCCAGTGCGAGTCATGGTGTGCCACTGGTCGCGATAGCGCCCGGTGTTGAGCCGGAAGGGCATGGAGGGATCGCTCGCGGGCTTGGCAGGCGCCGTGACAGCGATGAGGCGCGGCTTGCCATTCGGCGTCGAAGCGCCCGTTGCCAGAGGATATGTCCCGCCCCATCGGAAGGGTGCCATGGCATCGTATTCAGCATCGCTCGCCGTGGCCCAATTCGTCAAATTCAGCTTGCGCTTATGCTTGACCGAAAGCGCCGTCATGGCCGCGTATTCCCGAAAAACGTCAGCGGAACTGGCGTAGTCAAAGCCCTGCTTGGACCCGGCTGCGCGCGCGACATCGGCGATAATCCGCCAATCCGCGCGCGCTTCGCCAGGGGCAGCGAACAAGGGACGCTGGCGGCTGACCACGCGTTCTGAATTGGTGACGGTCCCGTTTTTCTCGCCCCAGCCCAGCGCCGGGAGCCGAATATGTGCAAAACGACCCGTATCTGTGTCTTCGATCACATCCGAGACGACGACAGTGGGGCACTTGGCGAGCGCTTCGCGCACCCGGCCCGCATGGGGCATCGAGACCGCCGGATTGGTCGCCATCACCCATAGGAATTTGATCTTGCCCGAATGGACCGCTTCGAACAGGTCGACGGCTTTGAGGCCCGGCCTGCTTGCCAGGCTGCCGGTTTGCCAAAAATCAGCGACATCGATGCGCTCTTGCTCTGAAAAGCCAAGATGGCACGCAAGCATATTGGCCAGCCCGCCGACTTCGCGGCCGCCCATCGCATTGGGTTGTCCCGTTATGCTGAAAGGCCCTGTGCCCGGGCGGTTGATGTGCCCGGTGGCGAGGTGAAGGTTGATGATCGCGTTGCCTTTGTCCGTGCCACTGCGCGATTGGTTCGCGCCCTGGCTGAACAGTGTGATCATCCGCTCGGATTGCGCCACCAGCGTCACCAGTTCAGCAAAGAGCTGCGGATCGATCCCGTGATTGCCGCTGCGGCTTTCCCAGAAGTCTTGCGGTACCTCACAAGCCTCGGCCACCTGCGCATGGTCAATGGAAAGCACTGCCAACAGCGCGTCAAACAAGGCGACATCACCATCTGGCTCAATTGGTATGTGAAGATCGGCTCGCTCGGCCGTTTCCGTGCGGCGCGGATCGATCACCACCAGCTTGGTGCCATGCGCCTCGCGCGCGCGTTCAATCCGCTGCCAGATTACCGGATGGCACCAGGCGGTGTTCGAGCCAACCAGCAGGATAAGGTCCGCATGATCCAGATCATCATAGGTGCACGGGACGATATCTTCACCAAACGCTCGATTGTGCGCGGCGACCGCGCTCGCCATGCAGAGCCTTGAATTGGTGTCTATATTGCCTGAACCGATGAAGCCCTTCATGAGCTTGTTGGCGAGGTAATAGTCCTCGGTAAGGAGCTGACCTGAAACATAGAACGCAACGCTGTCTGGCCCGTGCTCCTTAATGCAGGCCTGCATTCGCTCTGCCACTTCGGTGGTCGCCTGGTCCCAGCTCACGCGGGCATCGCCGATCATGGGATGGA
>JBCBOW010000155.1:0-5268 GCA_039821045.1 Pseudomonadota bacterium | reverse complement strand
CGCGGGAATGACGAGATCTTTTCGTTGGCCCTCCGGCCGACCACGTAAAGCTCATAATCGATCCCATCATAGCCCGCCGCAACGGTGGCGAGCGGGGCGATGAGATCGGGATCAAACCCTTCAAACGCGCGGTCAGACAGCAGATAGCTTTTGCCAAAGCGCTCGATATGGCGCGTAAGCAACGCCTCGAATGCCTCGCGTGAGCGCAATTCAGCAGGATCATGATCCCAGCGTACAAATCGGAACGAACATGGCTCAGCCGGCCGGATGAATTCGATGTCGCTGCGCCCTGTGACAGCGGGGACGCGCCACTCAGGCGCGGCGATCCATGTCTTGTCGGCAAGGCCGCGCCGCTCAATCTCTGCGACCACAGCATCCGCGCTGTCAAACCCTTGAGCGGTGGAAATGGCGCTCGATGCAAGGCCGCACGCGCTCAGCGCAAGGAGCCATAGCTTGAACACGGCGCTGGGCTGCGCAGCGCCTGCGCGTTGCAGCCAGACCAGCGCGATCAAGAGCAAAGTGCCCAGCATCAGGTGGCGCAGGCCAATCGGATAGACCGCCATGCTAAAGGCGAGCGTGAAGCCGAAAAAGCCAAAGATCATAAGGCGATGCCACGCATATCCCCGGGTCAAATGCCAACACAGCCAGAGCATCAGCGGCCAGGCAACAATCGCGATCGGGGCAACAGGTGTGTTCCACTGCGGCGCGATCCCGCCTTGGAAGGGCAGGGGGAGCGAGCCCATTTTGAGAAACCAGGCGAGCGGTCCGGAAACCATCTGCAAAGCCTGGCTGGCGCTGACCATGTCCGCTGGTGGCAAGACGGTCCATGCCGCGAACAGGCCTCCGGCGAGCCACAACAGGATGCCGGGCCACCACAAGCGCCCTTCGCGCCATTGCAGGATCAGGAACACGCCTGAAATCACGCCAAACAGGAAATCGACGAGCGGCAAAAGCGCCATCGCGAGCCAGACCCAGCGCGTGCGCCAATTCATCAGCGCGATCATGATGATGGCGACGCCAAGCGAGGTGCCGCGCGCGATCGTGAGAAATTCGAAGATGACATATTGGCTGGTTGCGAGGAGTAAGCGCTCAGCCCGCGTGAACGGCGCGGCGTGAACAATCGCGAATTGCACCACGAGCGCGCACAGGGCCGCCGCCACCGGCAAGACAGCCTCGCGCGGGAGAAAAGCGGACAGCGCTTGCAACAGCCAATACCAGGCGGGCGGGTGCCCTTCATAGCGCAGCCAGGCCAAAAGCTCGGTCTGCGAACCGGCTTCGAGTGCGATCAAGAGAGCCTGAAGCTCATCAGCCCAGGGCTCATGCGAAAAAATCAGCCAAGCCTGGAGCGCCGCCAAAAGAGCAAGCGCGCCATACCATCGGCCCGGTTGCCCGAGCCATGCGTCGGCCCGCGCAAACGCACTATCGAGCGCGAGCAATGGCTGGCTTGCGCTCATATTGGCGTCCCGCTCCACTGATTGAGGTCTTGTCGCCATCCCGCTCGCTGCCCCGCCTTGCTCGCATTGCAATGCATTGATCATGGGCGCTGTTGCACACCGATCCTTAAGCAATCGTCATTAACCATAAGGTCTATGTTGGAAACGACAGCATCGCAATCGACCCGCCTTGGCGCTGATCTCGGGATTTTTGCCAGGCTTGGCCTGCTCTTTGGATTGATCATGCCGCTGATTTCGGCGGTGATCTATCACACATATGCGCATATCGTTCATCCGGCAGCGCTCGAATGGACGCGGCTCATTGAGCTGCCTTTCATTTGTGCCGAGCTGATTGTGATCGTGTGGTCGCGCAAACGCGGATTTGACGATGCCTCCTATTGGCGCGCGATGAGCCGCGATCTTCAGATCGCCGCGGCTGCGCTCGTCATCGGTTTGCTCGCGAGCAGCATCTTCCTATCCAAGTCTGTGCCTTATTCGTTGACGCTGTCGCTGTTTACCCTCGTGCATTGTCGGTTTGCTTTGGCGGTGCATTATCTTGCTGTTGTCGGCGCGAA
This sequence comes from Pseudomonadota bacterium, assembly GCA_039821045.1. Taxonomy (GTDB): domain Bacteria; phylum Pseudomonadota; class Alphaproteobacteria; order Sphingomonadales; family Sphingomonadaceae; genus Erythrobacter. The sequence continues at coordinate 3,260 of JBCBOW010000155.1, read as the reverse complement.
AGAGACCAGGGCGCAAAGCATCGATCAAGCCGCGTACTGGATCAGCGCGGGGCTGGTCTCGCTGGTGGTCATAACCGCTGTGAAATTCGCCTTTCCGCTCCCGCAACCCGGGCCAGACGAGATGGTGGCCTACAAACACGCGCTGCCCGGCTTCATCAGCGTGCGCCATTTCGGCTCCTGGTTTGGCGCTATGGCGGCAGCGCTGGGCGTTGCGGTGCTGTTTTCGAAGGCGAGGGGCGTTGCGCTCGTCGATCTGCTGTTCGCGCTTGCTTTTGGCGTCACCTTCTGGACTGGCACGCGCGCGGCTCTCTTAGCGATTATCGCGGTGTGCCTATGGATGGCGCTGAGCGCAAAGGGCTGGCCGCAATGGCGAGCACTGGCAAAACTGATCGGGCTCGCTGCGCTTGGAGCGATCTGCGCGATCCCTCTGCTGCCGCCTGATCCCGTATTCATGATGATTGGCTCTCAGGATTACAGCTCGAGCGCCCATGCGACTGCCGGACGGTTGGAGATGTGGACGCAGAGCTTTGAAGCCTGGCTCGCATCGCCGATCTTTGGCTGGGGTTCAGGTTCCACCATTTGGATGCTCAACGTCGGCTGGATGCACACGCAGCCGCACAACGCGCTGTTGCAATTCCTCCTTTCCTGGGGCCTCGTTGGAACGCTTGGCGCGGGTTATCTTCTGGCGCGGGCGCTTTGGTCTGCGCATTTTGGCGCGATCAACGATGCAAAGCTGCGCCCCGTGCTTGCCATGGTCTATGCGCTGCTCGCGATGAGTATGCTTTCAGGCACGCTGTATTACCCGCGCTTTATCATCATGATCGTCGGCGGTCTTGCTGTGCTGCTCGCTTTGAGCAAAAGCAGCAAGGCGCCCGCTACGGCTTGACAGGGGAGCGCAGAGCTCGTCTGGGTGCCGGCGCTAATCCCGTCACTCAAAGCCCAAGCCGAGGCCACTCTTGAAATCCGCCACCTCCACCGGTCTGGCTTATGCCGTGTGCGGATTTGCGACGCTTTCCGTGGGCGATGCGGTGATCAAGAGCATGGCAGGTGCCTGGCCCGCCCTCGCGGTTGCAGCGCTGCGTTTCACCATTGGTGCTGTTGCCCTTTCGCTGCTGTTGTGGCGGAGCGAAGGGCTGAGCGCCTTTGTGCCGCAAAAGCTGTGGCTTCAGGTCGCGCGCGGTGCTTGCCTCGCTTTTGCTTCCTGCGCGTTCTTCTCGGCAATCTATATCATGCCACTGGCCGAAGCGATGGCGATCGGGTTTCTCTCGCCGATCCTTACGCAAATCCTCGCCGGGGTGATTCTGGGTGAGCGGGTGCGCCCGCGCGTCTACGCCGTCTCGCTCATCGCGCTTGCCGGGGTGGCGATCATCCTGCGTCCCAATCTTGCGCTCTTGGGCTGGCCCGCTTTTCTTCCGCTGATCGCGGCGACCTTTTTTGCACTCCTGATGGTGCTGAACCGGGCGAGCGCGGGGCAGGGAAGCGCGCTTTCGATGCAGGTCTTCGTCGCGGGCTTTTGTGCGCCGATCCTGATCGTAGGCGCGTTGGGGGCAAAGCTCTCCGGCATTTCTGAGCTCGATTTTGGCTGGCCGAGCTGGGATGTTGTCGCGCGCTGCGCGGTGGTGGCTGTCACCGCGAGCACCGCGCATTGGCTCGCTTATCTGGGCACCACTAAGGCAGGAGCTGCCGAGGTCGCGCCGGCGATCTACGTGCAAATGCTGGTGGCGATCACGGCTGGCGCGGTGTTCTTTGGCAATGTCCCCGATATCTGGACGCTGGCCGGCGCTGCGCTCATCATTGTCGCGGGGCTGATCTTGTGGCGCGATGGGCTGCGCGCGGCGAACGAGGCGGCGCCCGCGCCCGCAAAACGCGCCGCACTGTGAGCGATTGCGCGCGCAACAAGGCTATGTTCATGCGTCGCGGATAAGGCGTTGCTGACAGATCAAGCAGGGGCAAAATCACATATATGTGCGGTATCATAGGCATTGTTGGCAATGAGAGCGTTGCGGATCGTCTGGTCGATGGTCTCAGGCGTATGGAATATCGCGGTTATGATTCCGCCGGGTTGTGCACGCTCGATAATGGCGCGCTTGTGCGCCGCCGCGCGGAAGGCAAGCTCGCCAATCTCGTCGATGTGTTGCGCGATGATCCTGCGCCCGGCCACATCGGCATCGCTCACACGCGCTGGGCCACCCATGGCGCGCCGACCGCACAAAACGCGCACCCGCATGCGACCAGGGAAGTCGCGATCGTGCACAACGGCATTATCGAGAACTTCAAGGAGCTGCGCGCTGAACTGGCTGAGGCGGGGCGACACTTTGAGAGCGAAACCGATAGCGAGGTTGTGGCGCATCTCGTCTCGATGCGGATTGAAGCGGGCGAGAGCCCTGAAGCCGCGGTGCGCGAGGTTTTGCCTCGCCTGCGCGGCGCGTTTGCTCTCGCGATCACCTTCCGTCAGCATCCCGGTCTCCTGATCGGTGCGCGGCTCGGTTCGCCCTTGGTTGTGGGCCATGGGACAGATGCTGAGAACCCGGAGATGTATCTTGGCTCAGATGCGCTTGCACTGGCCCCGCTCACACAGCGCATCACCTATCTTGAGGAAGGCGACTGGGTTGTCATCCATCATGATCGGGCGAAGATTTTCGATGATGAAGGGCGTGAGGTGTTTCGCCCGGTTCAGCCATCGGGCGCGTCAGCCGCTGCGGTCGAAAAGGGCAATTACCGCCACTTTATGCAAAAGGAGATCTTTGAGCAGCCCACCGTGGTCGCGCAGACGCTCTCCTCTTATCTTCGCAGAGAGGACAACACGGTCGCCCTGCCTCAGTTCGATTTTGATCTCTCCGGCGTGCGCCGCCTGACGATCGTTGCCTGCGGCACCTCCTTTTACGCCGGCATGGTGGCCAAATACTGGTTCGAGCAGTTTGCGCGCGTGCCGGTTGATATAGATGTCGCCTCTGAGTTCCGCTATCGCCAGCCGGTGCTTGAAGAGGGCGGCCTTGCGCTCTTCATCTCGCAATCAGGCGAAACGGCGGACACGCTGGCAGCGCTGCGCCATTGCAAAGCGGAAGGTCAGGTCATCGGCGTTGTCGTCAACGTGCCAACCAGCACCATGGCGCGCGAGGCAGACCTGCTCTTGCCCACGCATGCGGGCCCGGAAATCGGCGTCGCCTCGACCAAAGCCTTCACCTGCCAGCTCGCCGTCCTCGCCGCGCTTGCCGCTCATGTCGCGGTCAAAAAAGGGCTAATGAGCCGTGAGGAGGAGC
>JBCBOW010000154.1:0-5274 GCA_039821045.1 Pseudomonadota bacterium | reverse complement strand
AAGGTGATAATACACAAGGGAGATAATGCATGTCAGGCGCCCTACCAAAACCGGTCCTATTCCTCGCAGCGATCGCCGCCTGCTGCACCGCCGCGATCGCGCGAGCGCCTGAGCCTAAACCTGTAGAGCCGCCCGCAGATGCCGCACCTCAAGTGCTCTTGCTCGGCTCTCACCACCTCGCCAACAACAATCGCGATCTTATCAATCTGCCGATCGAAGATGTTATGACGCCGCGCCGGCAAAGCGAGATTGAGCTAATGGTGAGCAATCTTGCCAGATGGAAGCCAACGCGCATTGCGGTGGAATGGGATCGCTCGGACCAGGCGGGGTTGGACAAGCGCTATGCCGCATATCTCGCCGGCGAGCACGAGCTTACGGCGCAAGAGTATGATCAGATCGCCTTCCGGCTCGCCAAGGCGCTTGGCCATGATCGCATCTATGCTGCCGATTGGAACGAAAGCGCGCCCGGGGAATGGGCGCAGTATGATTTTATCGCTTGGGCAAAGAACAATGGCCAAGCGGAGCGCTTTGATGCCTTCATCAAAGACGGGCAGGCCGCGGCGGATCGCAAGGCGGCCGCGATGCAAAACCAGTCAATCAGCGAATGGTACGCGGCGATTAATACGCGTGAAGCGCTCACCGAGGCCCATCTGCCCTATTTCGAGATCGCGACATACGGCTCCAATGCAAACAATCCGGGCGCTGCGTGGGTGGGTAGCTGGTACGCGCGCAACTTGCGGATATTCAACAATTTGCGCGAAATTGCGCAGCCGGGCGAGAGGGTCTTCGTGCTCTATGGCTCGGGGCATATCTATCTGCTTGACCGCTTCTTCAAGGAAAGCGGTGGGGCGGAGCTGAATGATCCATCGCTCTATCTCATGGGGCATTGAAGGTAGCATATTTTATGGCCTTACCCATCGTCGGCTGGCGCGAATTGGTCGCGCTGCCTGATCTTGGCTTCTCCGGCGTTCCGGCGAAGATCGACACGGGAGCGCGCACATCTTCGCTCAACGCTCAGGTGCTCGAAGAATTCGAGCGCGAAGATGGCCGCTATGTGCGCTTTTGCATCGACTGGAACGGCGAACAGCACGAATGCGAAGCCGTCCATGTCGATGTGCGCGGGATAACCAGCTCCAATGGTGAGACCCAGCGGCGCTACGTAATCAAGACGTATATGAAAATTGGCGAGGTACAATTCAAAGCGGAGATTAGCCTTGCTGATCGATCGGAGATGACGTTTCCAATGCTCATAGGCCGATCTGCACTGCGCCGCCGCTTTGTTGTCGACAGTGGGTATTCGTGGCTCCAGACAGCAGGCATGAAGGCCGAAAAGGGGCACAAGCCATGAAGATCGCCATGCTCGCGAGAAACCCAAACCTCTATTCGCATGTGCGCCTGAAAGAAGCGGCCGAGGAACGGGGCCACAGTCTTGAGATCCTCAACACGACGCGTTGCAATGTGAATATTGCCAGCCATCGCCCAACGCTCACCTACAATGGCGAAACGCTGCCGGATTACGACGCTGTCATCCCGCGTATCGGCGCATCGATCACCAATTATGGCCTTGCTGTCTTGCGCCAGTTTGAGATGCGCGGCGTCTGGCCGCTTAATGAAAGCGTTGCCATCGGCCGCAGCCGGGACAAACTGCGCAGTCTCCAAATCCTCTCGAAATATGGGATCGGCTTACCGCTTACAGCCTATGCAAACGATCCGAAGGCTGCTGAAGAGATCATCAAAGCGGTTAACGGCCCGCCGGTCGTCATCAAGCTGCTTGAAGGGACACAAGGCATTGGCGTTGTCCTTGCAGAGACCATGTCGAGCGCCAAATCGGTGATCGAGGCGTTTCGCGGAGCGAATGTCAACATCCTCGTCCAGGAATTTATCAAAGAGGCGGGAGGCACCGACATCCGCGCGCTTGTTGTAGGCGGAAAAGTCGTCGCCGCGATGAAACGCACGGGCGCTGCAGATGATTTCCGCTCAAACCTGCACCGCGGCGGCAGCGCACAAGTGGTCAAGATCACACCCGCCGAACGCTCCACCGCAGTGAGCGCGGCGCGGCGCATGGGCCTCAATGTATGCGGCGTGGACATGCTGCGTTCCAACCATGGACCGGTCATCATGGAGGTGAATTCGTCGCCCGGCATTGAAGGCATTGAGAAAGCAACCGAGCGCGACATTGCATCAACGATCATTGAGTTCATCGAAGCGAACGCCAAGGCGGGAAAGACGAAGACTAAGGGTCAGGGCTAAGGCTTGCTCGCGCTTGGGCGCGCCCGCTCAGCCCAGCTTGTCCTTGAGGCCCTGGTTGAGCACAATCTCGAAGATTTCCTTGGCCTGACCGCTGCTGATCTCGCCCTTGCCCTGCATCGGCGAGGATAGCCCCACCTCTCAAAACTCGAAGAGAGGGATTTGCTCTTGACCAATCATCCTTCGAAACGCCTTGAGACGCGCTCAGCTTGCGCGCTGCTTCGAGGGCTTCGTCCCGCTCTGCCAGAGGCGGCGTGAGACCAGCGTCAACGGTCACCTCCGGCAAGATACCACGACCGTAAGGCACAGACTGCTCGCGTTCAAAGCGCACAATCGGCAGATCGATCCTAATCCCGGATGCAGGCAATGTGAGCGCGCAATTGCCAAAAGCTGTCGCGCCTGCAGCCGCGCCCCCCGTCTCTTCGCCCACGAACCGCGCCCGACCCTCGCGCGCGAGCACCGAGGCAACCTTGACCGCCGCCGACCCGGTCGCGCCCGAAATCAGCACCACGATCTCGCCCGCAAAGGCATCATCGCGCGGCGCTCGCTCCAGGCCACCGGTGATCAGGTGCAAGAATTCAGGCTTAAGCGCAAAACGACCATCCTTGCGCGCGATCGCCCAATTGGGGTCAAACCGCACTTCGGCTGCGTTGTCGCAAAACAGCGCCGCTTCGGGTTGCCCCACAAATTGCGTAATCACGGCATCGTATTCCAGGAACGGGCGCTGGAGCAGATGATCGAGCAGCAGCGAAGAGATATCGCCCCCGCCTTCGTTTTCGCGCAGGTCAAGAAGCAGGCGCGCATCGCGCCGCGCGTTGAGCTCAGCAAGGATCGCTTCGAAGCGGGCCGCGGGGCTCACTTCGTGCTGCTCATAATATCGATCGTGAAAGGAGCGGATTGTCAGATGGGCTGTGCGCTCGTCCAGCCATTCAAACTCCACCGGAGGCGTGCGCGGCAAACGTTCGCGGTAAAAACGCATGAAGCTCTCCCAATCGAGCGCCTCGAGCACAGTCTCGATTGCCTCGCCATCGGGACCTTCAACGCTCAGAGAATAGGCTCCGCGCTCTCCAAACCAGATCGGATAGTTGAGATCGAAGTAATTCTCGTTCTGCGTCGGGGTGAAGTCCTGCAAATGGCGGATCGCGAAAGTCTCGCTCAGCCCATCGCTCGGGATCGTCGCGCGCAAGGTTGCCAGCACTTCAGCAGCTGGGCGGTCATCAAAGCGCACCACCTGCTTGCCGATCAGATCGCCCTGCGCGCTGTCAGCAACGGCGACGACATAGGGCACCTCGTCGACCCAGCGTACGGTGTATGGCAGCATCATGCGCCCTTCGCGCCGACTGCTGCGATAGGCGGAGTTGGGAAAGGGAATGACGTGCTCATCGCGCGTCACGGCGGCGACATCGGTGACAGCGCGATAAAAAGTGAGCGGATCGGGATCAGCGCGAGCGACTTCAGCAAGCCGAGCGAGCGCTGCGTCAACCGCCTCGCCCTGGCCGTAGCGATCATAGCTTGGATAAAGCTGCCGCAAAGCCGCTGCGAGAATGGCCGCGTCCTGCTTCAGCGTGGGCGCTTCGTCTGAAGACGCAGCAACCGCGTGCATGGGAAACAGCGCAAGAGCCGCCGCAGCGAACAGCATCCTCATCCAGGACATGTCAGCAATCCCTCCCAAAGGCGCGCCCGCTCAGCCCAGCTTGTCTTTCAGGATCTGGTTGACCACCGCCGGGTTCGCCTTGCCTTGCATCGCTTTCATCGTCTGGCCCACGAAAAAGCCGAAGAGCTTGTCCTTGCCGCCTTTGTACTGCTCGACCTTGTCGGCATTGCCCGCGAGGATTTCATCGATCGCCGCTTCGATCGCGCCCGTGTCAGAGACCTGTTTTAGCCCCTCGGTTTCAGCGATTTCCGCCGGTTCGCGGCCCTGTTTGAGCACGATCTCGAAGATTTCCTTGGCCTGACCGCCGCTGATCTCGCCCTTGTCCTGCATCGCGAGGATAGCCGCCTGGCGCTCGGCGGTGGCGTTGGCGGCGTCGGCCTCTTCGCCCAGCGCATTGATCACACCGGGAGCGACCGAAAGCGCCCAATTGGCGACCTGTGTGGCGATTTTGGTTTCCGGTTTGCCGATCGCGCCCGCTGCGGCGCTCAGCAGCGTTTCAAAGCGGGCGAAGGTCTCGACCTCGGCGGTCAGCTCGCGCGCGTTGTAAGCCGAAAGGCCAAGGCTCTCCTCATAGCGCTTGCGCTTGGCATCGGGCAGCTCGGGCAGGCTCTCGCGGCACTCCTTTAGGAACGCGTCTTCGAGCACCACTGGCAGCAGATCAGGATCGGGGAAGTAGCGATAATCATGCGCGTCTTCCTTCGAACGCATCGTGCGCGTGGTGCCGGTGGCAACGTCAAACAACCGCGTTTCCTGATCCACACTGCCGCCGCCTTCGAGCACATCGACCTGGCGGTTCGCTTCATATTCGATGACCTGCATGACGAAGCGCACCGAGTTCACATTCTTGGTCTCGGTGCGCGTGCCGAATTCGTCGCCGGGCTTGCGCACGCTGACGTTCACATCGGCGCGCATCGAGCCTTCTTCCATATTGCCATCGCAGCTTCCGACATAGCGCAGGATGCTGCGCAGCTTCCTCACATAGGCCCCAGCCTCAGCGGGCGAGCGCATATCGGGCCGCGAGACAATCTCCATCAGCGCAACGCCCGAGCGATTGAGGTCAACGTAAGACATCGTCGGGTGCTGATCGTGCATCAGCTTGCCGGCATCCTGCTCAACATGGATGCGCTCGATCCCGATCACCTTGTCTTCCGGAATGCCCGCCTTTTCGTCCGCATCAATGGTCAGCGCGCCCTCGCCCACGATCGGGTGGTAAAGCTGGCTGATCTGATAGCCCTGGGGCAAATCGGCGTAGAAGTAGTTCTTGCGGTGCGCACCGGCATGGCTATCGAGGCTGAGATCAACGCGTGGAGCCGGTTTGACCGCAAGAACTACTTCTACGCCGATTTGCCCCAGGGCTATCAGATCAGCCAGCT
>JBCBOW010000153.1:0-5298 GCA_039821045.1 Pseudomonadota bacterium | reverse complement strand
GTTTGGAATACAGGCTCTGGCGCGAGAGGCCCAAAATCTCTGCTGCCGAAGCGCGATTGTCAGACGTGTATGACAGCGCAGCCTCAATGCAGAGCCGCTCAATCAGATCGGTGCTCTCGCGCACAATATCCTTGAGCGACATACGGCCAACGAGATCCGTGAGCTGTTCGACCGAGCGCGGCAGGTCTTGCGAACCGGGCGGCAGATCGCGCAAGCGGCGACCGATCGGGCGGATCACGAACGCATAGAGCGGTTCATCAGAGGCGCTGCGGACCGCCGAAAGCTCAACCGGCTCGCCTTCGCTTTCGCTAGGCGTCCTCAGAACGGTGCTGACATTGCGGGCGGCGCCGTGCTGCTCAATCTGGCCTTCGATCAGATCAAGATCGATCCCCGGACGCCCGATCCATTCAGACAGGTGACGGCCTTGAATCTGCTCAGGGCTGGCCGCCTGAACGAGCTCAACAAAGGCGTGATTTGCGCTGACGATATCGAACCGCGCATCGGCCACCACAAACGCATCGGGCATATCCTGGACAAGCGAGAGCGCCGGCGAAGGCGCGACAGCATCAACGGATCCGCCCGCAGGCGTCAGACGCAGCAGGAGGAATTGTCCGCGATCCTGCGTGAAACCTGCCAGCTTGGCTGTCATCTCATGCGCGGGTTTTGCCAACTTGATCTTAAGCGGCGAGGCGGTGTGAGAATTGAGCGCAGCGCCAACAACGGTCTGCATCGGATCGCGCGAATCTTTGTCGAGCAGGCTCAAGAGCTTCTTGCCTTGCAGGCCGCCTGCGCGAAGCCCGAAGATGCTGTGCGCGGCCGCATTGGCCTCGCGCACTCTCAGCGTCTGCGCTTCGAGTATGAGCACCGCTTCGGACGACATTTCAAACAGCATGCGATAGCGCGCTTCGAGCTGGCGCATGCGCATATAGTCCCGCTCAAGCGATTGCTGGACCTGAAGCAGGCGCGCCTGAAGCTTGCCCGCTTCGCGCAGATCCCGCCCAAAAGCGATGCGATGCTCCCCGCCGTTAACGCTCAGCACCGCGTAGCGGATGGGCACATCGCCTTCGCGCGATGGGTGATTAACCTGGCGCCAATGCTGCACCTCGCCGCGGCGCGCGGCAGCCAGCATCTCCATGATCTTGGGCCGACTTTCGTCTGTTACCGTCTCGATCCAGTTTGTCCCCACCCAGTTTTCAAACCCGGGAAACTCATTGGGATCGTATGCGGCATCGAGAATGGTGCCGGTGTCATCGAGCACAAGAGTGACATCGCCCGCGACCATGGCGACTTTCATCGCCGCGTCGGAATCGAGCGTGTCAAACAGCTCAGCGGCGTTCCCGAAGGGATTCTTGCCTTCGATACTGTGCTTTCGCGTCAGCATCCTGTTTCCTGACCTTCTAGCCTAAAGTGTACGCCCTAATTGGCGCTGCGAGTATGAGGCGCTCGGCGACGTCCAACGCCGCTTTTGCGTCTACCCCGGTGCCATCGGCTCCCACTTCTGCAACGATGCCAGGATCTTGGTTTACTGTCGGCCCCCCGATAAGGACGCAGACATGCGGATTTTGCGAAACGCTGCGGATCGCTTTGATCAGACTAGCGAGCCCTGCCGCCGGACAAGACCGCGAGATGCTGAGACCCACCAGATCGAGCGGTTTGTTCGCGACATAATCGAGCAATTGCCGTCTTTGCGGGTTGATCAAAACATCGCTGTCCCAACCTGCGTTGGTGAACACATTGTCGATCATCTGCGCTCCAAAGCCATGCACATCGCCCGGTAGGGGCGCAAACAAGGCGCGACGCGGTTCGCTAAAAGGATCAGTGATCGCAGGGGAGCGCGCTGCGATTTCTCGCATCACTTCCTGCAATCGCCACAGACCCATGGTGACATCGACGAAATCGCATTCGTCGTTTTCCCACATCTCTCCCAATCGCCGGGCCGCGGGAGCAAGCATGTCGAGATAGACACTCTCGGGCGTCACCCCACCTTTGAGAAAGCGGTCCACTTCCTCAAGCAAGTTCGCGGCATCCAGCCTCAAAGGCAACTCCGCGAGGTCTTGGGTGTCAATCCGGTCTATGTCGCTTTCCATGTCAGATGCGGTGGACGATTGTCCTGCGGCAAAAGCCATAAGCAGGCGCGGGAGAATGTCGCCTTCGATGATATCTTTGACGCTATCATCGGCGGCAACAGCGTTGAAACCTAGACGCGTAGGATCTGGTTCCCGCTTACGCAGATTGAGCGGATTGGCAATCGCTTTGCGCAAAACTGCCGAACCGGCGACGATCATGCCGGCGCCTGTCTTCGCTTCCCTCTCGCCCGAGGTGGCCATAGCCCACCCTCCCAAAACCGGGTCTTCCACCCGGGAATGCGCGTGTCGCATCTACACCGATTGGGGACAGCCGGACGCCGCCTCGCTCACATCGACGAATCACAAATACGCCTTTTTAGCGATCGGCGCAAACACAGATCGCTCTTTGGGCAAAAAACTGTCAAACAAACTGTACGTCTAATTATATTGACACTGCATGGCGCGTGAGCTTAGAGTCTTGTTCTGACAACAAAGGCACGCACTGCATATGACTCGGAAGGATCCTGCATCCCCGGGCGCAATCACGGGCTCCGCTCGGGAGACGGCTGCACCACGAGGGATCAAACGGGCGCTCTACACCCCGGAAGAGCGCGCCCGGCGGGACGAATCGGTCTGGACGCTGGTCCAAGGGGTTCTGGCCCCGCTGCAATTTGTTGTTTTCCTGGTCAGCCTCGGATTGGTTTTGCGCACTGTCTGGACCGGCGAAGGCGCGTTCGCGGCCGACGTCTCGATCGTCGTCAAAACTCTAATCCTCTACACCATCATGATCACCGGCTCGATTTGGGAAAAGGTCGTTTTCGGGCGCTGGCTTTTCGCGCCGGCATTCTTCTGGGAAGACGTTTTCTCGATGCTCGTGCTGGCGCTGCACACGCTTTATCTGGTGATGCTGCTGGGCGCTTTTGGCACGGTCGAAGCGCGCATGGGCGTGGCCCTCGCGGCTTACGCGGCTTACGCGATCAATGCAGGCCAGTTTGTGTGGAAGCTGCGTATGGCGCGGCTTGAAGGTGCACGGCTTGAGACTGCGCTAGAGGCGGTGCCGGCATGAGCGCTGTCGGAACCCTCCCCGGCTGTGCGCCTGAGGCGCGCCCGAGCGATGCGCGCCCCGTGCTGCGCGAGCGCGGCCAGCGCGAAGTTTTCTGCGGGCTTACCGGCATCATCTGGCTGCACCGCAAGATGCAGGATGCGTTCTTCCTTGTGGTCGGCTCGCGCACCTGCGCGCATTTGCTGCAATCCGCCGCGGGCGTGATGATCTTTGCCGAGCCACGCTTTGCCACCGCAATCATGGAAGAGCGCGATCTTGCCGGCATGGTCGATGCCCAGGAAGAGCTCGACCGCGTGGTCGATCGCCTGCTCGCCCGGCGACCGGACATCAAGACGCTGTTTCTTGTCGGCTCATGCCCCTCTGAAGTGATCAAGCTCGATCTGGCCAAAGCCGCTGAGCGCCTCGGTGCGCGGCACATGCCCGATGTGCGCATTCTCAACTATTCAGGCAGCGGCATCGAGACGACCTTTACCCAAGGCGAGGATGCGTGCCTTGCTGCGCTTGTCCCGGAAATGCCGGCACAGCCCACCGATGCGCCGCTGGAATTGCTGATGGTGGGCTCGCTGCCCGATATTGTTGAGGATCAGTTCCTGCGGTTATTCGCAGAGCTCGGCATTGAGCGCGTCGGCGTGTTACCCGCCCGCAATGCGCGCGACTTGCCCGCTGTTGGCCCCAACACACGTTTCCTCCTCGCGCAACCGTTTCTCACCGACACCGCCATGGCGCTCGAAGATCGCGGCGCTGTGCACCTTGATGCGCTGTTCCCGTTCGGCGCGGAAGGGACGACGCATTGGCTTGCCGCCGCCGCGCGCGCCTTTGGCGTTGACGAGCTGCGCTTCAACCAGGTGATCGCGCCGGGTCGCGCGCGGGCAAAGCGCGCCATCGAACACGCCCGCGAAGAGCTTGAAGGCAAGCGGATCAGCTTTTTGCCCGATTCGCAGCTTGAAGTGCCGCTCGCCCGGTTCCTGAGCGGCGAGATGGGCATGGTCCCGGTCGAGATCGGCACGCCCTATCTTCATCGCAAACACTTGGCTCATGAGCTCGCTTTGATTTCGGACAAGGCGCGTCTTTCCGAAGGGCAGCATGTTGATCGCCAGTTGGACCGGGTGCGCGAAGACAGACCCGATCTCACCGTATGCGGGCTGGGGCTTGCCAACCCGCTTGAGGCCGAAGGGCTGACGACCAAATGGGCGATCGAACTCGTCTTCTCGCCCATCCATGGCTTCGATCAGGCCGGTGACCTTGCGGAACTTTTTGCGCGCCCGCTTCGGCGGCGTGACAGGCTGGAGGTGTAGGCGATGCAATTGGCAGTCTGGACCTATGAGGGACCGCCCCATGTCGGCGCGATGCGCATCGCAACTGCGATGGAGGGCCTGCATTATGTGCTCCACGCCCCTCAGGGCGACACCTACGCCGATCTGCTCTTCACCATGATTGAGCGCCGCGGAGCGCGTCCTCCTGTCACCTACACCACGTTCGAAGCGCGCGATCTGGGCAAAGACACAGCGCAGCTCTTCCAAGATGCGGCGATGGATGCGGTCGAGCGGTTCAAGCCGGAGGCGATCATTGTCGGCGCCTCGTGCACCGCAGAGCTTATTCAGGATGATCCGGGTGGCCTGAGCGAGGCGATGGACCTTCCCTGCCCCGCCATTCCGCTGGAGCTACCAAGCTATCAGCGCAAGGAAAACTGGGGCGCGGCGGAGACGTTTTACCAGATCGTGCGCAACCTCGCTGACACCAGCGTCGAACGTAGCCCTATGGATGGCCGCCCTGCGCGCGCCAACATCCTCGGCCCGACCGCACTCGGCTTTCGGCACCGCGATGATCTGGTCGAGATCCGCAAGATTCTTCAAACCCTGGGCGTTGAGGTCAATCTCGTCGCGCCGCTGGGTGCCACCCCGTCTGACATCGCCCGCATTGGCGAGGCGGATTTCAACATCGTTTTATACCCCGAGATTGCTGACGAAGCGGCCCGCTGGCTGACACGCACGTTCGACCAGCCCGCCATTCGCAGCGTTCCTATCGGCGTGGGCGCCACACGCGCTTTCATTGCCGACGTCGCCGAGCTGGCAGGTGCAGATCCCACGCCTGCCCTCGGCGACACCCATTCCCGCATGCCATGGTGGAGCCGCTCGGTCGATTCGACATATCTGACCGGCAAGCGCGTCT
>JBCBOW010000152.1:0-5321 GCA_039821045.1 Pseudomonadota bacterium | reverse complement strand
TAACAACACCGCTGACGCCTACTGTTTGTTCGCGAACAACGTGTTTAAAGCCTTCACATGGGGCGGCGGCAATGTGCCAACGAGCCGGACCGTGTTTGAGCCGATATCAATGATCGCGCGTTCGGGTTTGATACCGGAAAAGGCACCGTCGCGATCGCCAAGCCGTCGTTTGAAATGCATCTTTGTGTTCTTGGCGCTCCCTAGCAGCGCGGAGTGTGAAGCGCGAAAGTCAGTTCGCCCGGCCCTTTCTCAAGGTCAGATTTGGCACAGCCCCCGCTTCAAGCGCCCCGCCCCGACCGCTTAATGACGGATTTGTCATAAAGTACCGATGGCAGTTGAACGGTTTATCCCCGGCCTCGGCACGGCTGTAGGTGCCATCCGCGTTCAGATACCAACTTTGTTCCGTATCAAGCATGTTGGCGAGCATCACTTGCTGCAGAACCTGATCGTGAACGGTGCCCTTGGCGATCGGGATGAGCGATTCGACCCGGCGATCAAGGTTGCGCCCCATCAGATCAGCCGAGGAGATGTAAACGATCGCCTCAGGGCTTGGCATCGCGCGGCCATTGGCAAAGGCATAGATGCGGCTGTGTTCGAGAAAGCGACCGATGATCGATTTGACCCTGATGTTTTCTGACAGACCGGGGACGCCCGGGCGCAGGCAGCAAATGCCGCGGCACACCAGGTCTACCTGCACACCGGCTTCGCTGGCCGCATAGAGCCGATCTATCATTCCGGGATCGGTGATCTGGTTGGCCTTCATCCAAATCGCGGCGGGCTTGCCTTTGGCAGCGTTGGCGATTTCATTGTCGATCTGGCGGTAGATCTCTTCGCGCAGATTGAGCGGCGCGATGAATATTCGCTCAAGCGCATGCGGCTCAACATATCCGGTGACGAAGTTGAACATCTTGGCTGCATCGCGGCCAAGCTTGGGATCAGCCGTGAAGAAGCTCAGATCGGTGTAAATCTTGGCTGTGACCGGGTGATAATTGCCGGTGCCAAAGTGGCAGTATGTCCGGAAACTCTCGCCTTCGCGGCGCACGACCATCGCGCATTTGGAGTGGGTCTTCCAATCCGTGAAGCCATAAATCACCTGAACGCCCGCGCGCTCGAGCTTGGTCGCCCATTTAAGGTTCTGCTCCTCGTCAAAGCGGGCTTTAAGCTCGACAACCGCCGTCACCGAAATGCCGTTTTCGGCCGCCTCGATCAGTGCGTTGATCACAGCTGATTGCGAGCCCGCGCGGTAAAGCGTTTGCTTGATCGCGACGACATCGGGGTCTGCGGCGGCCTGACGGATGAAATCGACCACCACCTCGAAGCTTTCGTAGGGGTGGTGGATGATGATGTCTTTCTCACGGATCGCCGAGAAGGCATCGCCATCATGCTCGCGAATGCGCTCAGGATAGCGCGGCGAATAGGCATCGAATTTGAGATCAGGGCGGTCTTCGGAGACAATCTGCGAGAGGCCATCGATCCCGATCATCCCGTCGGTCTTGATCACGGCGGCCTCATTCACGCCCAATTGCTCCAGCAACACCGCCTCGGCCGTGGCGTCGAAATCTTCTTCAAGCTCAAGCTGGATCACCTGTCCCCGGCGCCGCCGCTGGATCGCGCTGCGGAACGTGCGCACGAGGTCTTCAGCCTCTTCCTCGATCTCGATATCGCTGTCCCGCAACACGCGAAACAAACCATCGCCCTCGATTGTAAAACCGGGAAAGAGCTTCTTCGCGTAGCGCTGAATAAGGCTCGCGATTGAGATGTAGATTGCTTCATCGCCCGCAATGTCGCTGGGCACGCGCACAAATCGGGGCAAGGCGCCGGGGATCAGGATCATCTCGATGATCGTCTCTTTGTCCGCATCGCGCGTGAGCGTGAATAGCAGCCCCACGCCCTCATTCTGGACAAACGGAAACGGGTGCGCAGGATCGAGCGCTTGCGGCGTGATAACCGGCAGAATTTCCTCAAGAAAGAACGCCTCAAGCCATTTGTGCGCCGCGGGTTTGACGCGTTGTTCGTCAGCGATGTGAATATCGGTTTGCGCGAGCAGATCATGCACATCGCGATAGATGTTTTGCTGCAATTCCGAGAGTTGGCGCAGCTTTGCGCGGATCGCTGTGAGCTGCTGCGTGGGCGTGCGACCATCAATGGACGGCTTATCAATACCGCGCTGCGCCTGACCCACCAGACCCGCGACGCGGATCATCATGAACTCATCAAGATTGCTGCCCGAGATCGACAAGAACCGCAGCCGCTCAAGCAGCGGATATTGCGCGTTGCACGCCTCAGCCAGCACCCGCTCGTTAAACGAAAGCCAGGAGAGCTCGCGATTGAAATAGTTATCGCCTTGGCCCGTTTGCTGGACCTCGGGATCGTCATGCTTGATCGGAGCGCTGCTCATCGCGTGGACTTTCCTAGCTGCGGGCCTAAACACCAGAACCTGAATGCGAGCGCTTTGGCACGCACAGCCTTCAAGTAAATCGCCAAAGGGCTGTTGTCACACGATTGTCAGTTATGCCCTCATATGCAGGAGCTTAGACAAGCGAGCGGCTCTCAGCGATCTGCGTGATCCCGCGTTTGCCATTGGCATCGCGGCCAAGCTGAACAATAACATCGATGACACTCGCGGCATAAGCGATCGTATCAGACCGGGTGAGCCCGATGCCCGTTTGCATCACCATCAAGGAAAGTTGCTCAAGCGCGCCGCGCAGGCTGTTCGCGTGGATCGTTGAAAAGCTGCCGGGGTGGCCGGTGTTGATCGCGCGCAGGAAGGAGACGCTCTCTGCGCCGCGCAATTCGCCCAGCACAATGCGATCCGGGCGCAGGCGCAGCGCTGCCTGGAGCAGCTCATTCGCGGTGACCTTAGCTTCGCCCAGCTCGCCTTTGACCGCGACCAGGCCCACTGAGTTTTCGCCGGGGAATTGAAGCTCGGGCGTGTCTTCGACCAGCACGACCCGTTCGCTGCGCGGGATTTCGCCCAGCATCGCGTTGAGGAAGGTCGTCTTACCCGTGCTGGTGCCGCCCGAAATCAGGATGGTTTTGCGGTGCCGGATCGCTTCGCGCAGGAAGGCGATCGGCTGAAACTGCGGGTCTGGTAATTCGAGATGCTGTTCGCCTGCGAGCGGGCCGCTGTCATAGGCATCAAGCGGCAAATCCAAGCGACGGTGACGGCGGATCGCCATGATCCAATGCTTGCGGCTCGCGGGCGGCCCGCAAAATTGGATACGCGCGCCGTCGGGCAAGGTCGCGCCGAGCAAAGGGTGCTCGCGATTGATCCCTTGGTGGCTGACCCGCGCTACTTGCTCTGCCAAGCGCTGAACCAGCCGATCATCAATCTCGGGCGTATCGATCCGCTTGATCCCCGGATCCGATGCATCCTCAACCCAGACCTCGCCGGGTTGGTTGACCATGATCTCGGTCACAGTGTCGCGATCGAGCCAGCGCTTAAAAGGCCTAAGATACGCATCGAGATAAACGCTGCGCTCGGTCAGACCGATGAGGCTGCCACCGCTCTCGGGCGCGTCATCAACCGCGCCGCTTGCTGCCGGATCGCCGCCTTTGAGATCAGCGTTCGGGGTCAGCGGATGGACGTCAGCACTCATTGAATTGTCCGGCGTGTCGCTCAGTTCGCAACAGCGCTGAAATCAAGATCACGCGCCGCGAAGACGCGGATCGGTTCGCCCATCTTGACGCGGATGGTCGGGCTGATGTCAGCATCGGGAATGGCTGATTGCGCACCGCCCAGGAGGATCGTTGACCCGCCAGAAAGCGCCGCACCCAGACCGCCAATTGCCGAGAGCAACATGGCCGAGCCGAAGCGCTTGAAGAAGTGGCTGTTGACCTTGCCTTCGAGGCCCGTCGTGCCGTCAAAACCAACCGCAGGCGATGCAATGTTAACCGATGCGCCATCCGGGCGGATGAGGCGCGTCCAGATCACATAGGCGCGCTTTTGGCCCTGCTGCACGCCAGATTGATACTGACCGATCAGGCGCGAGGAGCGCGGCACGAGGATCTTGGTCCCATCAAAGCTGCGCACATCCTGGCTGACCACGGCGCGGACATAGCCGGGCACATCGGTGTTGATCGCGGTCTCGAGGATCGCGGGGATAAGCGTGCCTTGCGTGACGGTGGTCGACGGGTTGGTCATCGGGCGCGCTTGTGCAGGAGCGCCGCCCACGCCGCCAATGCGCGAGGCGAACTCACCGGCTGAGCCGCCCGCACCGCTGGCGCCGATAGCGCTGGGGGCGGCAGCCGAAACCGCCTCACCCACCGGAGTGGCGTTGGCGCGGTTTGAAGCGCGGCTCGCATCGTACACAACCGTGGGGCTGGCGTAAGGGTTGGTGGCCGTGGCGGGATTGGGCGCGGCTGCGAGAACGGGAGCAGGCGCGGGGTCAGGCCGCTTGGGCGCAGGCTCTGGGCGTGTCGGCTCAACCTTTGCGGGCTCAACCGCGGGCGCGGGCGCAGCGGCCTGCGGCGCAGCGATATTGGGGTTGCCCACCGGCTCAGCCTGTTGAAGGCGCGCTGCGTTCATGCTCCACAGCGTCACCGCGCCCAGCCCGAACACGATCGCAACACCTGCGGCAAGGCCGAGCCCCTCGGTCTTGGCTTTGCGATCATTGATCGCGGGAAAAGCCGAGCGGCTTGCAAGATCGATGACCTCAGCGCTTTCGGTCTCGCGCGGGTCGATCGTGTTTTCAGTGCCGTTATCGCCCTTCTTGGGCGGAAGACGCATTGCCAGACGCATCACAAAACTCCCTAATCAAACCCAAACCAATCAATTGCGCAGCGCTTACGAACCGCGGCGTACATTCCGATCAAGCCCCGCGCTGCGCGAGGGCACCGGCCCTTCATTCACCAGTGTAGCAGAATCGCCGCCGGACCGCAGGATAATTCGCGCCGGGACCCGCTCAAGAACAACAGTTTCTCCGCGCACGGTGAAATTGACCGGACCCTCTTCCCCTTCATCATTGGTGATCAGGATCGCGGGGATCGCGGTGCCTTCAGGCCAGGTAAGGAATACCACTTCGCCATTATCATAAGCGCGCGCGGGCAAAAGATCGCTGGTGCCTGAGCCTGCCCAGGCAAAGTTCAATCGCGCCGGATCCTGGACCGCAAATGGATCGCTCGCGGCGAGCAATTCTTCCTCGCTCGCGCGTTCTTCTGCGGCCCTTTGCGCAGCAGCTTCCGCCGCGAGGCGCGCCTCTTCCTTGGCTTTCTCAAGCTCGGGATACTGGAAACTCAGCACATAAAGCGGCGCGTTGCGCGGCGATGCGATGAGATCGAAGAGATAGGTGCGCTTGGACGTGACCACCGTCATATTGGTC
>JBCBOW010000151.1:0-5328 GCA_039821045.1 Pseudomonadota bacterium | reverse complement strand
GCTGTGGTGCACAAGTATGGCCATGGCGGATCGGGTTGGTCCTTAAGCTGGGGCTGCGCTGCGGAGGCAACGATGCTTGCGCGCTCTACGGGGGCAAAGGAATTCGCCGTTATCGGTGCCGGCGTGATTGGGCTCACCACCGCGCTGCAGCTGATCGAAACCGGCGCGGCGGTGACCATATTCGCAGATGAGTTTCCGGCGGAGACCCGCTCCGCCCGCGCGACAGGGGTCTGGTCCCCGAGCAGCCGCATCGGGCTCGCAGACAGGATTCCGAGCGGTTTTGCTGAACGCTGGGAACGCTGGGCACGCGCTTCGCATGCCAGACACATCCAGATGGTCGGACTTGCGGACGATCCGATAGAATATGTGCCGCAATACTATCTGCCCGGCGGCACTCTGGAGCAAGTCCCCGCGAGCCGCGAATTTGTGAGCCTTGGGCGCAGATTGCGCGGCCTCAATCCCGCCTGGACCAGTGCAGACCCTGAGTATGATCCATTTCCCGGTAAGGCGCGCAGAAAAGGGCACACGATGACGTTCAATGTCGCGCGCTATTCGGACCGTCTGACCCGGCAATTCCTGATGAGGGGTGGCAAGATGGTGCGGCGCTCCTTTGACACTCAAGCGGACATTCTGGCTTTGCCACAGCCCACAATCGTGAATTGCATGGGCTATGGCGCGAAAGCGCTTTGGGATGCGGAAGACCTTGTGCCCGTACGGGGCCAGATCAACTGGCTGCTGCCTCAGCCCGGCGCGCGCTACGCCTTCTATTACGACGGTGTGAGCGCCATTTCCCGACGTGATGGGGTGATCGTTCAATTCACCGGGCCCAACGATGATTTCGGCTATGGCGACGCAAGCGAAACACCCGACCAGGCTGAAACCGACCGCGCGCTAGAGACTGTGCGGCGAGCATACGCATAAAGGGCCCAGTCCTCATCGGACCGAGCCCCTCATGACTGTTCCAGGTTCAGCGATTACGCGGCGGTCGCGAACGCCTCTTCCGGAAGCTTCATCATGTTCTCGCTGCCCGCTTCAAGCTTGCGACGCAGAGCGCCCGCGTCAGGCAGGAAGCGCTCTGCATAGTAAGCGGCAGACGTCATCTTGGCTTCGTAGAACGCAGCGTCTTCGCTGCCCGCAGCGAGCGCGGCGGCGGCCACCTTGGCTTGCTTGAGCCACATGAAGCCGAGCGTCACAATGCCCATGATGTGCATGTAGTGGTGCGCGCCCGCGCCAAGGTGGTTCGGATTGGCCATCGCGTTCTGCATAAACCACATGGTGGCGGCCTTCTGTTCACCAAGCGCCTTTTCCATCGCTTCGGCAACACCTGCGAGACCTTCGATCTGTTTTGCGCCAGCGATTTCCTCTTCGACCGCCGCGAAGAACGCCTGGACCGCGCGGCCACCCTTGGAGGCAAGCTTGCGACCGCAAAGGTCCATCGCCTGAACGCCATTGGTGCCTTCGTAGATCATGGCGATACGGCTATCGCGCACGAACTGTTCCATGCCCCACTCTTTGACATAGCCATGCCCGCCATAGACCTGCTGCATGTTGTTGGCGATGTCATAGCCTTTGTCAGTGCCGTAGCCCTTGATGACCGGGGTCATGAGACCAATGAGATCGTCTGCAAGCTGGCGCTCTTCTTCGGTCTGCGCCTTGTGGCTGAGGTCCACTTGCAGGGCACCCCACAGGCAGAGCGCGCGCATGCCTTCGTTGAAGACCTTCGCATCCATCAGCATCCGGCGCACATCGGGGTGCACAAAGATTGGATCAGCCTTTTCCTCAGGCTCAGCCGGACCCGTGAGCGCGCGGCCCTGACGGCGATCAAGCGCGTAGGTGACGGCGTTCTGATAAGCGACCTCAGCCTGCGCGAGACCTTGAAGGCCAACACCCAGACGCGCGGCGTTCATCATCACGAACATCGCGGCAAGGCCCTTGTTCTCCTCGCCGACCATCCAGCCTGTGGCGCCGTCATAGTTGAGGACGCAGGTCGCGTTGCCGTGGATGCCCATCTTCTTCTCGATCGAGCCGCACGAAACACCGTTGCGTTCACCCGGCTCGCCATTTTCATCGAGGATGAACTTGGGGACGACGAAGAGCGAAATGCCCTTCGAGCTGTCCGGCGCACCCGGTGTCTTTGCGAGAACGAGGTGGATGATGTTGCTGGTGAGATCGTGTTCACCGGCCGAAATGAAGATCTTGGTGCCCGTGATCGCGAATGACCCGTCGGCCTGCGGCTCCGCCTTGGTGCGGATCATGCCAAGGTCAGTGCCGCAATGCGGCTCGGTCAGGTTCATCGTGCCCGACCACTCGCCCGAGATCATCTTGGGCAGGTACATTTCCTTTTGCTCTTGTGAGCCCGCAGCCTGAAGCGCAGCCGCTGCACCGCTGGTCAGCCCGGGATACATGGCGAACGCCTGGTTGGCGGTGCCGATGTATTCTTCAAAGGCAAAGCTCACCACATGCGGCATGCCCTGTCCGCCAAACTCTTCGGGGCCACCAAGCGTTGTCCAACCCGATTCGACGAGCTGTGCGTAGGCTTCCTTGAAGCCATTGGGCGTCGTCACGGAGCCGTCTTCGTGGCGGGTGCAGCCCTGTTCATCGCCGATCTGGTTGAGCGGCGCGAGAACTTCCGAGCAGAACTTGCCTGATTCGTTGACGACCGTCTCAATCATATCCGGCGTCGCATTTTCAAAGCCCGGCAGATTGCCGTAGCTCGCAAGGTCGAGCATTTCGTTGATGACGAAGCGCGTATCGCGTGTTGGTGCGGTGTAAGTTGGCATCACTAGATCCCTTCGTGTGCTTTATGCGGTGTTGTCGTTGAAAACTGACTATCGATTGAAAGATAAGAAAAAAGCGGGCGTGGTTTATCCAAGCTCAAGTTTCTGAATATCAGAGACAAATTCGGTCAATTCCTTAATCGAGCTATCAATATCAGCCCGCTGCGCTTTGAGCTTGGCGATATGGGCCTTGCACTTCTCGACCGTAACGCGGCGCTGCTCTACCCGGCCATCGTCGAGATCATACAGATCGATCATCTCACGGATTTCCGTAAGGCTGAAGCCTACATTCTTAGCGCGCATGATCCACGCAAGCCGGGCACGATCGCGCTTGGAATAGACACGCGTAAGGCCAACGCGCGCCGGGCTGATCAGGCCTTCATCCTCGTAAAAGCGCAAAGCGCGCGCGGTGCATCCAAACTCTGATGTCAGATCAGAGATTGAATACTGCTCGCGAGCTTTCGCATCAGGCGTATCGAGATGCGCGCCATTGCGCCGCAGATCGCCGCGGCCGCTGTCCTTTTTTTCGGAATCGGTTTCAATAGGTGCTGTAGCCATGAGCCACTCGCTACCTTACCTTTACGTGAGCGTCAAGTCTTTACCCAAACGATAATCGAAGCCGCAATCAATCCACTCGGCTAAGAGCAACCTCATCCTGTGCGTCCGGATCAAGCCGGCGATAAAAGCAACTGCGCACCCCAGTGTGGCAGGTCGGCCCGGCCGGAGCAGCATGGATCACAAGCGCATCCTGATCGCAATCAATCAGAATATCTTCCACGTTGAGCACATGCCCACTCGTCTCGCCCTTCATCCAGAGCTTGGCGCGCGAGCGTGACCAGAAGTGCACCTTGCGAGTCTCCCGGGTGGCCGCGATCGCTTGCGCATTCATGTAGGCCACCACCAGCACTTCACGCGTGGTCGAATCGAGCACAACCGCCGGCAACAGGCCGTTCGCATCGAATTTCGGCGTAAACAGTGTGCCCTGTTCGATTTGTTCCGCGGTGAGACAGTCTGAGGACATGACAGATCCTTTGGTTGGTATTGCGCGGCAGATAGTCACGCACTTGTTGCATGACTACAACAATGCCGTGCGAAAATCGCAAGCGGTTCGTTTTACCCTTCCCGATCGGTAACACCAATGGAACATAAGGCCCATTGGCGCTGAGGGGCGCTGATCAACCGAGCTTTGATACGAGGGTGTCAGGTTCAGGGGGTGACCATCGCAAGAGCAACAGCGGGGTGTTGTCACGGTGGTCAAACGATGAGGGATTGGATCCTGTTTGGCGAAGTTAGGGGGTCGCCATCTGAGCTCTTTCGAGCGGATCCGAATCAATTCGTCACGCGGCGCCCGAGGTCTTAGCGGATCTCGGGCGTTTGTGTTGGCGCTCCCAGGATTGTCTGACACAAGCACTAAGCCACGCGTGCAAAACACGCGATCCGCACGCGCCGCGCTCCGCCTTCAAGCAGCGCCTGAACGCAAGCACTGCTCGTCGCCCCGCTGGTCAGCACGTCATCAACCAGTATCACGTCCGCGCCCGATATGGCTGAACGTCTCGCAGGAGCTACACTGATTGCGCCCTTCAGCGCGCGTTTTCGAGCTTCTTGCCCCAATCCACCAAGACTGGGGGTGCGCTTCGTTCGCTTCAGCGCAGCGACGCACAAGGTGCCCTTCCCCCTGTGCGCCAATTCACGCGCCAGCAGCGCTGCCTGATTGAACCCGCGTTCCCATAAGCGCAAGCGATGGAGCGGCACTGGCACAAGCAACACCTCTTCATGCGGCTTAGGATCAGGTATGCGCTGAGCCATCATTTGCCCCAGCAGGCCCGCAAGTGCCAGTTTACCGCCGCGTTTGAAGGCAAGGACCATTTGCCGCGAGACGTCATTGTAGATCGTCGCCGCTAATACCCCTGCATGCGCGGGAGGCTCTTCGCGGCACTGCCAGCAAAGGCCATTACCTCGCGCGCTGTCAGCAATCGGCTTCTGACACGCGCTGCACGCGGGCTCTCCGGGCGTCTCAATTCCGCTCCAGCAATCAAGACAAAGCCCGCCCTGCGCAGCCACAGCCTGGCCGCAAAGCGGGCATCGTGGCGGATAGACCAAGTCGACAATCGGGCTCAGCCCCTGTTTAATTTCCTTAGTCCAGACCATTTCTTGATCTTGCCATGCCTTGCGCTGTGTAGGCAAGCACGGCAGGGCGCTGGCCATGACGAATTCGCACGTCCCCCAGATCTTTTCTTCCAAGCGCGCTCAACACCGTCGGCAGCGTTTGTATGCGCGCAGCGGAGCTGACAAAGCGCGTTTTCTCTTCGATTACATGGTGGACGAAGCGCTCGAGCGTCTCGCATTCGTGAAGCATATGCCCGAGCGCGCGCTGGTGATTGGCGATGCGACACACACGCTTGGCGCGGATTTGGAGAACCACGCCGCTCAGGTCGAACAGGCCGATCTCATCGCCCATGGCGCATCCGAAGCGTTCGATATCGAGGCGCCTTATCCGCGCCAAGCGTGTGTGTCGCATCGCCAATCACCAGCGCGCGCTCGGGCATATGCT
>JBCBOW010000150.1:0-5335 GCA_039821045.1 Pseudomonadota bacterium | reverse complement strand
GGGCCTAGGCGTTTGGCGCTGTTTGAGCAATCGCCTTTGCACGCTCCAGTGCCTCGCAAGGGTTGGCGGACATGTTGGCAAGCGTGGCCAGAGCGATTAGGCGATTGCTCAAACAGCGCCAAACGCCTAGGCCCCGGCTCCTGTTATGTCACTTCATCCCGACACAAGAGCCGAGGTCGGCCCATCGAAAAGCGGAGCAACCCCCGCTGACCTGACCATTGATCACGTGCGCGCTGCAGCTGAGCGAATTGAAGGCGCTGTCGTGAACACGCCGATGATGCACTCGATCACGCTTTCCGA
The DNA here is from genome assembly GCA_039821045.1 of Pseudomonadota bacterium. Taxonomy (GTDB): domain Bacteria; phylum Pseudomonadota; class Alphaproteobacteria; order Sphingomonadales; family Sphingomonadaceae; genus Erythrobacter. The sequence goes on along the minus strand of JBCBOW010000150.1, from coordinate 5,035 downwards.
GATCACCGGCGCTGAGATCTGGCTGAAATTTGAAAACCTTCAATTCACCGCCGCCTATAAAGAGCGCGGTGCGCTCAACGCTTTGCTGCACCTGACCGATGAGCAAAAAGAGCGCGGTGTTATCGCTGCCTCGGCGGGCAATCACAGCCAGGGCCTTTCCTATCATGGCACGCGGCTCGGCGTCCCCGTCACAATCGTGATGCCGCGCACTACGCCCACCGTGAAAGTGATGCAAACCGAGAGCGTCGGCGGGAATGTCGTGCTCGAAGGCGAAACGTTTGATGATGCCTATGCTCACGCGCTTGAGCTCGAAGAAGAGCGCGGTCTTACCTTCGTGCACCCGTTTGATGATCCGCATGTTGCCGCGGGCGCGGGCACCACGATGCTCGAAATGCTGGAGGCCAAGCCTGATCTTGATGGGATTGTGACCCCGATCGGCGGCGGCGGGCTTATCTCGGGCATGGCGACCGTTGCGCGCGCGCTGCGCCCGGAAATGGAAGTGATCGGCGTCCAGGCTGAGCTGTTTCCCGGCATGTATGGCCGGATCAAGGGCGAAGAGCTGGATTGCGGCGGAGACACACTGGCAGAAGGCATCGCGGTCAAACGACCGGGGGCTTTCACCGCGCAGGTGATCGCGCAGCGAGTGGATGACATCATGCTCGTTGATGAGCCCTCGCTCGAGCGGGCGGTCGCGCTGTTGCTGCAAATCGAGAAGACCGTTGTGGAAGGCGCAGGCGCTGCTGGTTTGGCAGCCGTGCTCGCCAATCCGGATCGCTTCGCTGGCAAATCGCTTGGCCTGGTCCTGTGCGGCGGCAATATTGATACGCGGCTGCTGGCCAATGTGCTGCTGCGCGATCTGGCTCGGCAGGGTCGGCTCGCTCGCTTGCGCGTGACGCTTCAGGATCGGCCCGGCGCGCTGTTCAAAGTGATGCGGCTGTTCGATGCGCACCATGTCAACATCATCGAAATCTATCACCAGCGGATCTTTACGACGCTGCCGGCAAAGGGCCTGATCACCGATATCGAATGCGAGGCGCGCGATGCCGCGCAGGTTGAGCGGCTTGTCGGCGCCCTGCGCGGGGCCGGATATGCGGTGCAGGTGGTCGAGCTCAACTAGCAGCGCTTAGGCGCCTGGGACGGAAAGCCATCTCGACAATCCCCGTTTGCTCCAAAGTCGAGCAAACTTGTGGGTTAGTGTGTGCAAACTCATCGTTTATTCACGCTGTTTCGTGGTTAAGGGTCTTTTACCGGGGAACCTGAGCAGGCATAACATCGTCTTAATAAACGCATCGCTGATTCCCTTAGACGAGGTTCAAGCCTTCACGTGACGGCTCCTATTCGCTTCCCGCGCTTCTTTGTGACAAGCCCTGCGCCGTGCCCGTATTTGCCCGGACGGCAGGAGCGCAAGGTGTTCACAGAGCTCAAGGGCGCGCATGCGGATCAGCTTAACGAAGCGCTTGGCCGGATCGGTTTTCGCCGCAGCCAGACTGTAGCCTATCGCCCCAGCTGTCTTGACTGTCAGGCCTGTGTTTCGGTTCGTGTCGTGGCGCGCGAGTTCAAGCCTTCAAACACGCAAAAGCGTGAGCTGAAGCGCAACAGCGATCTGGTCGTCAGCGAATGCCGCCCTTGGGCAACGGATGAACAGTTTGAGCTGTTGTCCAAATATCTCAGTGTGCGGCATCCTGATGGCGGTATGTCTGCCATGGATGAGCTCGACTATGCTGACATGGTCGAACACACACCGGTCACCAGTAACTTGGTCGAATACCGCGAGCCGACCGCAGACGGCTCGCAGGGGCGCCTTGTCGGCGCTTGCCTCACGGATCGTCAGGGCGATGGCCTCTCGATGATCTATTCGTTCTACGATCCTGATCATGAAAGCCGCGTGGGGCTCGGCAATTTCATCATTCTCGATCATATCCGCCGCGCCGCGCGCGATGGCTTGCCGTTCGTTTATCTGGGCTATTGGGTCGATGGATCGCCGCGCATGGCTTACAAGGTGCGCTATCGTCCGCTCGAAAAGCTGACCCGCGAAGGCTGGCAGCGCATGGATGAAGCGGAACAGAGCCAACTTATTGCACAGGCGACCGCGCCGCGGCAGAGCGAGACTGGAACAATCAGCGGCGCACGAGGTAAAGACGGACAACCCGTCAAGTTTCCAGCGAGCTGAGTTTTTGCATATTTTCGGGGTCCACCCGGCTGTTGCAGCCGGGCTTTGTGCCATCTGCACACTTTGCCTGGAGCCCTTGACGGCGCGCGCTGCTGCTCAAGATACATCTCAGAATGATAGCGCAAGCCCGCCGCCCGAGCCCAAGCAGCCTGCTTCACCTGCCGGCTCGCTTGATGAGCTTATACCGCAAAGCGCCCTCGATGATCCTGATGCATGGGTGAGAGACGGCGTCAGCGCCCCAACACCCGAGCCGCCGCCAGACAGTTTTGAGGAGCTGCAAGAGCTAGATCGAACCGGCCTCGATCCGCTTGTTCTGCCTGATAGTTTGGCCGTTCCCGAACCGCTCGAACCTGACCCTGAAGTCTTGGCGCTGCCCGAGATTACCGCGCCTGATCTGATCGATTTGCCGGTGCTCGAAGAGGTTGAGATCAGCGAGGGGCTCATCCTTGCTTTTCCAGCCGAGCAAGGTCGCTTTCCCGAGCGAGGCCAGTTTATCGATCGGTTCAAAGCGCTCTCGACTATCGAAGCGCTCGGTTCCGAAACCGCGACCGTGCCTCAGCTTGCAGCGCGCGCCCGCGCCGATCAGGAGCTGCTCGTCGAGGTCTTGCGCACCTATGGCTATTATAGCGGGGAGGTCTTGCGGCAATTGTCCGGCGGGCGGCGCGGGTCTGATGGCGAAGAAGGAGACGCAGGCGTTCAGGCGAGCGACCCGCAGATCCGTTTCGATATCCTGCCAGGCGCGCTTTACCGCTTCGGCGCAGTCGATCTGGGCAATCTCAACACGATCGCAGCCCTTGACGGCGATGCGCTGATGGCGAAGTTCGGCATCCAGCCGGGCGATCCGCTTTACGCTGATCGTATTCCTCAAGAGATCGCCGAACTGCGCGAGGGCCTTGGTGAGACAGGCTATCCCTTTGCTGCGGTTGGCGAACCCTCACTGCTGATCGATCACAGCCGCGTGGAAGGCGATCTGACCGTCCCGGTCGAGCCGCGCGGGCGATACGTGTTTGGCGAGGTGGTCAGCGATGATCCCAAGTTTCTCTCCGGCCGCCACCTTGCGCAGATCGCGCGATTTGCGCCGGGCGATGTCTACCAGACCAGCCTGCAAGATGATCTTCGCCGCGCGATTATTGCCACCGGGCTTGCCTCAACTGTGATCGTGGAGCCGCGCGAGACGCGCGCGCCGCAAGCGGGCGAGCCCGGTGAGGTTGCGCTGGACGTCAGCCTTGAGCGCGCCGCCTTGCGCACGGTTTCCGGCGCTCTGGGATATGGCACGGAGGAAGGCTTTCGCGTTGAGGCGGGCTGGGTGCATCGCAATCTCTTCCCACCCGAAGGCGCGCTGCGGGTGCGCGGCATTTTGGGCACCCAGGAGCAGCTCGCAAGCGTCAGCTTTCAGCGCTCCAACTTTGGCGCACGCGACCAAATCCTCACCATCGATGCCTATGCGAGCGACATTGACACCGATGCAATTGACGCGCGGACAATCGCCTTGAGAGGGACCTTTGAGAAGGTTTCCAACCTGCTCTTTCAAAAGGATTTCAGCTGGGCGGTCGGCGCAGAAGTGTTGTTGACCGATGCGCGCAACGCGACTTTCGTTGAAAACGGACAGCCGCGCATTGAATACCTTATCGGCGGGGTTTTTACGCGCGCCACGATTGATGGCAGCGACGATCTGCTTGATCCCAGCCGCGGCTTTCGTCTGGTGGGTGAGATTGCGCCTGATATCAGCCGCAGCCTCGGGCAAACGAGCGCTTATGTCCGATTGGGGCTCGATGCGGCGGGCTATCAGCCGGTGGGCAAGCATGTGATCGCCGCGCGCGCGCATGTGCAATCGATCACCGGAGCGCGCATTTTCAGGATCTCTCCGACACGGCGGCTTTATGCCGGCGGCGGGGGCTCTGTCAGGGGCTATGCCTTTCAGGCGATCGGCCCGCGCGACCCGTTTGGCAACCCCATCGGCGGTCGATCGCTCGCGGAGTTCAGCCTTGAAGGGCGCTTGCAAACAGGGCTGCTCGATGGCGCGATCGAAGTCGTACCGTTTGTTGATGCTGGCGGTGTGTCGGTTTCCTCGACACCCGATTTTGAGGTCACCCGCTTTGGGGCCGGGATCGGCGTGCGATACAAGACGAGCTTTGGTCCGATCCGCGTCGATGTGGGCTTCCCGCTCAACCCTGATGAGTTTGATGCGCCCGTCGCCGTCTATGTCAGCCTTGGGCAGGCATTCTGATGGAGGAGTTGACTGACCTCGAAGCGCCATCCCCAGAAGCGCCTGAGGACGAAGCGGGTCTTCCCAAGCGCCGCCGGGTCTGGGCCAAGCGGCTGGGCTGGGCGATTGCCATCCTGTTTGCGCCGATCCTACTCGCGGGCGCATTTCTCGCAACGCCGATTGGCAAGCGCTTTGTCGCGGATCAGATCGCTGAGGTTGCGCCTGCATCGGGCTTGCGATTTGAGGTTGGGCGGATCGAAGGCGATCTCTTCAGCCGCGCGCAGCTGTATGATGTGACGCTGAGCGATCCCAAGGGCGCGTTTCTGACCATTCCCGAAGTGGCGCTTGATTGGCGGCCGCTCGCCTGGCTTTGGAGCGGGCTTGATATCCGCGAGGTGACCGCGAGGCGAGGGCGATTGACCCGCTTGCCCGAACTGCTTCCCGGCGATCCTGATGCGCCGCTCTTGCCCGATTTTGACATCCGCGTGGATCAGTTTGCGATCGAGAATCTGAAGCTTGCCGCGGGTGTGGCCGGTGAAGGCGAAGAGCGGGTCGATGCGCGCGCGGCGATCGATATCCGCCGGGGGCGCGCGCTTATCGATGTGCAAGGGACGCCGGGAAGCAGTTCGGGCAAGCGGGTCAATCGCCCTCGCCTCGCG
>JBCBOW010000149.1:0-5343 GCA_039821045.1 Pseudomonadota bacterium | reverse complement strand
AGCGCTAGAAGTCATTGCGCGCATAATGGAGTTTGTATGACCGGCACCCACAGTTTTAATGCCAAGGCGCGTTATCAAAGCCCGACTCTCACGGTCTACGGCGGTTTTGCTAAGCTTACTGCGGCAGGTAGCGGCGTTTTCCTTGAAGGTCCGAACCAGGGTCCTAACTCGAAGTCGATGCGCCGCCTGTAAAGGCATCAGCTAGGGAAATCCCCGATTGCACACTTGACTAGCCTGGGGTTCGGCGCTTCCGGGCCCCTTTCATCATGGGTGTTCAATAACCTGGGCAGCGACTGGATAGACAGCGCGCCCCTCCAACTAGGTCCAGAAGCTGGGCCATTACTCGAACCTACACAGATAATCGTGGCGGGCTCGAGCTTTTTCCTGGCATTTGGACAACTTGCCAGGTTCAAGATCTGCTTTTCAGATCACACAGTCACGGCGTTTGGTGTGGATGAAGCCGTTACGCAGCCGGACCTGGAGCATTTTCTTCGTGATCATCTCGTGCCGCGGATCCTTGCCGAAGAAGGTCGGTTGGTGATCCATGGCAGCGCGGTCAAAATCGCAGGCTCGCTAGCGGTTTTCATCGGCGAATCGGGGGCTGGCAAGTCGACTCTGGCCGCTAGCTTGCATGAGGCGGGGCATGTGCTTTTTGGCGACGATGCGGTGATTATCGACAACCACGCCGACATCTACACTGGGCAATCAACCTATCGTTCCTTGCGCCTTTATCCCGAAACCGTTTCTGCTGTTCTCGGGGAGAAAGCAGATACAACAATTATGGCGCATTATTCGCGCAAACGGCGGGTCGTCATGGGGTCCTCCGATGTTGAGAACGCACAAATTGCTCCCATTGGCGCGGTTTTCATTCTGTCCGATGAGCCTTGCGAAGACGCAGTGCGTGATCATGACCTCAAGCCAAGCGAGGTTTGTATGGCCATCATAAAGCAGAGCTTTGCGCTAAACTCACAAAATGCCGAGCTTGCGGCAAAAAGGCTCTCTCAGGCGTCCAATCTGGCCGATGCCGTTCCGGGTTACCGGCTGACCTACCCGCACGATTATGCGCGATTACGCGAAGTCCGCTCTGTAATTGAGGCGCGCATGGACGAAGCGCAGAAAAAGGCTTTGTCTTCCCACCAATCAACTGTCGAGTAGCGCTAATGGCAGCAGGCTACCAACTCGACCAGTTTGGTCTCATGGTTGATTGCGAGCCGCGCATGGCAGCCTATGCCGAAGCGTTGAAGCGAGCGGTAACGCCAGGCTGCACCGTCATCGATATCGGGGCGGGCTTTGGGATATTCTCTCTTCTAGCCTGCAAGTATGGAGCGCGCGAAGTCGTTGCGATTGAACCCGATCCCTCGGTGGAACTGGTGCTCCCGATTGCTCGCGCGAATGGTTTCGCTGACCGGATAACAGTGATCCGCGATTTATCGACGCGCTTTACCCCTGAGCGCAAAGCCGATGTACTGGTGTCAGACATTCGCGGGGTAACGCCGCTGTTCCAGCACCATATCCCAACCATAATTGATGCCCGTGAAAGGCTGCTTGCGCCAGGCGGGCATCAGATCCCTCTGCGCGATCGCATAGTTATCGCGCCGGTCCACGCTCCTCGACATTATTTGCCGTGCGAACGCCCTTGGTTGGCGAACAATTTCGCACTGGACCTAACTGAGGGGCATCGCTTCGTGGTCAACATTCCTGCAGCTGCAAGGCTGGATCGCGAAGCGATTATGGCCGAACCCCAGTCGCTCGCTGTGCTCGACTATCGGACGATCACGAACACGGATGTCGATAGCACCGTTGAGTTCACAACTGACCGACCTGCAACATGCCATGGCTTTCTCGTCTGGTTCGAAGCAGAGATTGCCGAAGGGCTGGGCTTTTCAAATGGCCCCGGAGAGGCGGAATTGGTCTACCCTCAGTATTTTCTGCCGCTTGAACGTCCTCTTACTCTTCATGCGCAACAGCCTGTTTCTGCGCGGGTCAGCGCTCGTCTTATTGACGGTGACTACATCTGGTCGTGGGAGACATTTGTCGAAGGCTCTTCGACCGGAGATGCGACTCAGAGATTCAGCCAATCAAGTTTCAAGGGGAAGATATTTTCTCCCCAGAACCTGAAGCCTCTGGCCAATAATCACATTCCAGAGATGACCGAAGCGATGGCGATCGATCGCGACTGCCTCTCATTGGTAGGGGAAGAGCGGGATCTACAGGAAATCGCGTCTTGCATCTTCGAGCGCCACACAGAGCATTTCGAAAGCGAAGCGCACGCACTCGTTCATGTCGCGCGTGTTCTTAAACGCTATCGGTAACTTGCGTTTAGCTGCGGTTTGATCTTACTCAGTAAGGATTGCGCGAGCGAGCCTCTTGCGCATCCCTGCATCCATTGCCTCAACAGCAGTTGCACAAGCCATGAGGCGCACCTGATCTTCGTGATTGCCGGTATCCATCCACCATTCGCGGCAAAAAGTCGCGTATAGGAACGGTCGCGCAGCAGCGCTGCGATTGGGCATTCCCTTGTGAAACACCCGATAGTCCCATAACATTGCCGAACCCAGCGAGACATAAGGCTCATAGTCCGGGCTTTCGACGTGCTCGTTGGAGCGGTGTGATCCTAAAGCAAAGCCTGTCGTACCGGTCTTTTCATTGAGGTCGACAAGCGGGACCGCGACCGTAATCGCAGTGGCCGGGAGCATGGCTTCCAAAGGGTGCGACGGGAAAAGAACACCCCCGTCGCGATGCCAGTGTTGCTCGGCGGCGCCCGGCAAGGCGTTGATCAAGCCCCAAGATTCGAAGACGTAAGCAGGACCCAGACTGTCGTGCAAAATAGCATCGATCGCGCGGGGTAACAAAATCTCTGGCCGTGCGAAGAGGCCCTTGATCTGCAAAGCTACATAGAAGCGGCCAGGGCAGACGAACAACTTTTCGGGTCGAGCTTCGTCTGTAAAGAGCGCCGGATGATCGCTCATCAGCCATTCACGGCACCGCCGTAAAAGATCTGCCTCAATGGCATCGGGAACGGTGCACACCCCATCTCGCCACAAGGATTGGCTCGCAGACTTATGATCGATTTGACCCTCCATGAACAATGCTGATGGCAACGCGCTTTGCAGAAGGGTCAGTGGTACACAAGGAGGCATTCATCACAATGGAGCAAGCCCAGAGTTTTGTATCATAATTGTATGGTTCCATTCGTTAAACTTCACAAAGGTTGCCATCCATGCAAGAGGCTGGAGAATGAATATAGGAGGGCAGTTTGTGAGTGACGTGCTAGACATACATTGGAAGCCTAGCGAAGCTGCAATCGCCAACTCTGTGGGCGGCGAAATGGTCATCCTACATTTGGATAACGGGAATTATTACGGCCTAGATTCTGTCGGAAGCCTTCTCTGGGAAGGACTGCTGGAAGGTCAGACACCGAGCGATATTGGTGCGGTCATTCTAGAAAAATACGACATCGATCGAGACACGGTAGAAAGCGATTTACGGCGTTTCCTGACGGAATTGACGGAGCATGGCCTCGTTGAGAAGCAATGATGTGAACCAGCCGCAGTTCGCATGCTCGCGCTGTGTATGATAATCCTTAGACTCAATTCGGTCCGCGATCCTTCGAGATGAATTCTAGCTATCCTTTACTTGAGCGTATCGGCCTTGCGCTCAGGGCGGTCTTGTTGCTGGCGTGGGCGAGGTATTTGCTGCCTCAAACCAAACCGGGTGATGTTTTCGCCCGCAATGAGCGAGCAGCGAGACTTTTCCGTTCAAAGATCGTCCCTGCATCGGATTCAACCGCGCGCTCTGAGTGCGATATGGTTGCTTATGCGATTCCGCGGATTGCAGCACGAGTTCCATGGCGTTCAGACTGCCTTGTGCAGGCGCTAGCTGGGCAAATCTGGCTTTCGAAGAGTGGCGTCGCGAGCGAGATCAAGGTGGGCGCGCTGAAATCTGAAGACGGCGCGCTGCAAGCCCATGCTGTGCTCGCATGCGCAGATCAGCTGATCCTTGGCGGCGATCTTGAGGGTTACGAGCAATTCATCATGTCGGCTGTTGACGCCAGAAGCGACTTGAAGCGCACTTAGCTCGATTGTTTACTTTTTTACGCTAGGCCAAGGCTTGCCATGGCAGCGGCAATGGGTTAACGAACGTTGAAACCCTTAGGAGGTCACGAGATGAAGATGATATCCAAAGTTCTTGCAACGACGGCCGCCGCTGTTCTGGCGTTCGCTCCTGCTGCCGCGCAGGCCAATACGCGCGCCGGTGATAGCGGCAAGGTTTACAGCGCCGCCGCTTCACAGCCGGGTCAGGGCAAGGACGCGAAGGGTGAGAACCTTGTTGCTCCGGGTATCTTGATCGCAGTCCTCGCTGCTGCCGCTGCAGCAGGCATCATCATCGTTGTGGACGATGATGACGACGATGAAGATGATCAGTCACCGGGCACCTAAGCTAGCGACTTTCGCTTCTTAGAGGTTTTGGTTAGTACAAAGCGCGCAGGCTGGTGCCTGGGCGCTTTGTGGTATTTGGCAGCGAATCAATAGGTTCATCATCTCAAGACTTGCCGCCAACAGCGAGGACGCGGATTTTCGCACTGGACGCCTAGCTCTCGCGGCTGTGAGCGCGATCCTGCTCATCGCCATCGTATTTGGCGGGGGCGGGGTTCGATATGGTCTCGCCAATCTCGTCGTCCAACTTACTGCGCTGATCGCAATCGCCGCAAACCGAGCATCCTTTGTTCGCTTCTGGCGAGACGCACCGATAAGTGTCCGTGGCTTGATAGGTGCATCCCTTGCGCTGCCTCTGATCCAGACCATCCCTTTGCCGCCTTCGATTTGGCAGGCCCTGCCCGGCCGCGAGATCATTCAAACGTCACTTCAGGCGGTTGACTACCAAGGGTGGATGCCGGTCAGTGTCGACCCGCGGCGAACCCTACTTGCAGCAAGCGCGCTCATCACGCCGCTCGCAATCCTCTTCGCCGGATGGAAACTCCCCGCCGCGCGTCTGCTCGATTTGGGCTGGCTTCTCGTGGGATTGGGGCTCACGATATTTGCCCTGGGTGCTTTGCAGGTCGTATCTCAGGGCACTGTTGGGACGCTTTATTCAGAGCGCCCGCCGTCCGACCTGTTGCTTGGAACATTTGCCAATCGCAATTCGACGGGGGTGCTTCTGGTGGGGATCCTCGCATTTGCGATCGTTCTCCCAGCACCCCGTCAGCACCCCATGGCGCTCCCCATCCGGCTTGTTATCTGCGCGATACTGGCTCTCGCTATCATCCTCACCCGCTCGCGGACGGCTTTTGCCCTGCTCGCGATCCCTGGTTTTTTGGGTGCGCTGCGCATTTATTTGTGGTGG
>JBCBOW010000148.1:0-5417 GCA_039821045.1 Pseudomonadota bacterium | reverse complement strand
CTCGATTATCGGCCCACTTCGGGCACCATCACCAATCTCAAGTTTGCAGACACGCTGCGGGCCGAGACATGGTGCGCAGGGTCTTCGGCATAGAGACGAGCCTGGATTGCATGGCCGCTTGGCGCGTTCGGCGCCGCATCCATCATCGCAAAATCGCCGGCCGCTCCGCGCACCATCCATTCAACAAGGTCAAGCCCCATCACCTCTTCGGTGACGCCGTGCTCGACTTGAAGCCGCGTGTTCATCTCCAGAAAGAAGAACTCCTGGCTCGCGGCATCGTAAAGAAATTCGACTGTTCCAGCAGAGCGATACTTGGCCGCCTGCCCTAGCCTTACAGCCGCCTCGACAAGCGCTTCGCGAACATGGGCTGGAAGGTCCGGAGCGGGCGCTTCTTCCACCACCTTCTGATTGCGCCGTTGAAGCGAACAATCCCGTTCGCCCAAAGCAGTGATCCTGCCCGCGCCATCGCCAAAGATCTGAACCTCGATATGGCGGGCACGCGCGATGAAACGCTCAAGAAAGACGCCCGCATCGCCAAAATTGCCTGCCCCCAGGCGAGCGACGCTTTCAAACCCTTCCAACACTGCATCAGCATCTTCGCACACGCGCATCCCGATGCCACCGCCGCCTGCGGTTGCCTTAAGCATTATCGGGAAGCCGATTTCTTCAGCCGCCGCAACAGCCTCTTGCGCGCTGGTTAAGAGGCCACTTCCCGGGGCCAGAGGCACTCCAGCAGCCTCCGCCAGTTCGCGCGCGCTGTGTTTGAGGCCAAAGGTGCGAATATTGTCTGGCGTGGGCCCGATAAAGCCTATGCCAGCAGCCTCACACGCCTCGGCAAACTCTGCGTTCTCGGAGAGAAAACCGTAGCCCGGGTGAATGTAGCGCGCATCGGTTTCGCGCGCCGCGTCCAGAATGCGCGCCACGTTGAGGTAGCTTTCCGCCGCGGGCGCTGGCCCGATGGGGATTGCGACATCCGCTTGCACGACATGCAGACTCTCTGCGTCGGCCTCGGAATAAACCGCCGCTGAGCGCAGCCCCATTTTCCGCAGAGTGCGAACAATCCTCGTCGCTATCGCGCCGCGATTGGCGACCAGGACTGTGGTAGAGCTCATTGCGTGATGATCATCCGGACCGGCGTGGGATTAAAGCCGTTGCAAGGATTGTTGATCTGCGGGCAGTTCGATACCATCACCACCACGTCCATCTCAGCCCTTACATCCACCGTCAATCCCGCGGCCGAAATGCCATCAACGATCCCGAGCGATCCGTCTTCCATAACCGGCACATTCATGAAGAAGTTGATGTTGGAGACAATGTCGCGCTTGGTGCGCCCCTCTGGCAGGCTGGCCTTGAGATAGTTCTCTACGCAGGCGTGCTGAGCTTTGGTGAAATGGCCATAGCGCAGCGAGTTGGACTCAACCGAACAAGCGCCGCCAATCGTATCGTGATAGGCGACAGAGGTATCCGTGATCGTCATCATCGGTCGCCCTTCATTGGAGCGCAGGATCGCGCCTTCGCGCAGGAACAGATTGCCCTGGGCCGAGACAGTGTCCTGCATGCTGTAGCGCTCGGTGTCGTCCGCTTCGGAATATATCAAGAGATCGACCGCTTGGTTGCCCTCCAGATCGACGATGCGCAGGGTCTCGCCTTTCTTGACGGGGTGAACCCAGAAATGTCGCGCGGGGACGGTCTGATCGTAGATGATCTTTCCGGAAAGGCCTTCGAGTTGAGGGTCGGCAGCAAGGGTGTCGGTTGTCACAGCATTTGCTCCTTTATCGGCGGTAATAATCTTCGACATTAAGATAAGCGCGCAGGCTCTCTGGTGTGGCGTTGCGAACAGGGTCGTCTTCGGGCGTGATGGGAGCGCGCCAGGCGGTGGCTCGCAAGGGGGTAACCGTCCATTCCTCGCGCGGGTCCATCACATGCGGGCAGTTCGCGATCACCAGCATGAGATCCATCTCAGCGCGCAGGATCACCTGGCGGCCCGGCTCAAACGGACCGATCTGCGGCGTGATCGCGCCGTCGTCTTCGATCACGGCACCCTTGAACAAGTTGACGCAGGGATGGACGTCTTTGCGTCCCAGCCCATGCTTACCCACGCCCAACAAGAAGCGGTCACGGGTGTTCAGGAAGTAGCGGCCCTTCTTCTCACCTTTGCCATATTTGGCGCTGCTCAGCTCTTCGTTGGAAGCGCCGCAAAAACCATCATGCGTGCCCGCCGTATCCTCAAGGATGCTCATCAGCACCCGGCCCATATCTGACAGGAACAGCCTGGCCTTGCCCTCACCCACACCAAAGTAGCCGTTCCATTGGACCTTTACGGTGTCAGCGATGTTGAGGCGCTCGGTCGGCATCTCGGCGTTGAAGATCTGGAAAGAGGCGCAAGCGTCTCCCTCCAGATCGATCAGCCGCAAGCGCCCGCCGCGGTTGATCCGGCGGATGGCATAGCCGCCCGCAGCGATCGTTTCCTCCCACAGCAGGTCTTTTGGCTCGACACCATCTGGCAGGTCATCCGCCACCGGAGGCAGTGTCGGCATGGCCTGGACCACCGTGCCCGCCATGGCGCGCGCATGCTCTTTGGCTGCTATGGGATCACCCAATTTGCCGGTCATGCCGCAACGCCTCCTTCCGAAGAGCCCTTGATCGGCATGCCGTTTTCGCCCTCGTCTTGCTCATGAAGCGGCGGCAAGAGCGCGGTGGTCGTGACCAATTGCAATTGCCGGACGCCGCGCACACAGCGCAAGGCGTTGCACAAGGCCTCGAGCCGCTCAGCCGGCCCTTGAACCAGAAGCACTTCCATGGATTGATCATCCTCAAGGAAGACATGCTGCGAGGATATGACCTCTTTGAGATAGCGTTGCTGCGTCGTTGCAAGCTGATCGCGCACCCTGCCCTGATCCCCGCGATAGATGAGCGTAATCGTGCCCGCGAGCATCTCTTGCGGACGCACGTGCGCTTCATGCTCTGCAAGGGCGTTGCGGATGAACTGCGCGATCAGCTGTGAACGCGAGGGAAGGCCACGCTCCTCAACCATACGATCAAGGTGCTGCAGCAAATCAGCAGGAAGGCTCATGCTGAGGCGGGCAAGACTGGCGGGTTCGGAAGCCATAATCAGACAATCTCAATTATTATGAATTGTGTCAATCGTAATACTAACACTGTCAGCGCCCTGATCTGCAATCTCTTTGCCGGCAGTGCGAGCGGCCTCTTCGGCCATTCGGCGCGTCAGAGGCAAATCATACACCACACGCGCCCCAAAGCGATGCGGCGCATGCGGATCAATGCGATGTTTGTCGAGCGTAAGCACGCGCGTGCCAAGCGAAAACGCTTCTTGGATATCATGAGTGACCATCAGGATGGTCAGCGAATATTCGCGCCACAGCTTTGTAATCAAAGCGTGCATGTCTGCGCGAATGCCCGGATCCAAGGCTCCAAAAGGCTCATCAAGCAGCAAGATGCGCGGACGTTTGATGAGCGCTTGAGCGATGGCGAGCCGCTGCTGCATACCGCCAGACATCTGCGCTGGGTAAAGGTCGAGGCTGTCGCCAAGCCCAACGGCATCAAGCATGGCTCTCGCTTCTTCGACGGCGGCTCTGCGCCGTGCGCCAAACAATCGCGCTGTGATCGGAGCTTGAGCGCATTCGAGCCCGAAGATCGTGTTACCGAGCACGGTGAGATGCGCGAACACTGAATAACGCTGAAAAACGACCCCGCGATCGGGCGTGCATCCAGGTTTTAGCGGCTTGCCATCGAGCTCAATCGAGCCGCGGGTCGGGGTGTCCTGCCCGAGCACGAGCCGCAAAAGCGAACTCTTCCCCGCCCCTGACGGACCAACAACGGAGATGAAAGCACCGTCCTCAATCTCCAGGTTGATCCGTTCAAGAACAACCTTTTCGCCATACTCGACCCACACATTGCGCAAAACCAGCGCCGCACTTGCTGCCTCGCTCATCGGCCGTCTCCATGCGCCCATGCAAACAGGCGTTTGCTCGATAGCGCGAGGAGAAAATCAATTGTGGCGGCGAGCAGCGCGATCCAGGCCACATAAGGAAGGATCACATCCATCGCGAGATAACGACGGACAAGGAAAATGCGATATCCCAGCCCAACATCTGAAGCGATGGCTTCCGCTGAAATGAGGAACACCCAAGCCGGGCCAAGCGAAAGGCGTAGCGCCTGTATCAATCGAGGCATCGCCTGCGGCAAGGCATAGCGGAGCATGAGCTGCCAAGTGCTCGCGCCGAGCGTCTGCGCTTTGACGATCTGTTCTCTGGGTAGATTCGCAATGTGGGCCCCGATGTCGCGGACCATAAAGGGCGCGATGCCAATCACGATAAGCGCCACCTTTGCCGTCTCGCCCAAGCCAAAGGTGATAAACAGGATTGGCAAAAGCGCGACCGGAGGAATGACGGCAATCGTCGTAACCGACATGCCGAAAAGCGCGCGAAAGGTCGGCAGGACTCCAAGCAGGAGGCCGACCAGGAGCGCTGTAAGTGTCGAAATCAGGAGCCCGAGCCCGAGCCTCTGCAGGCTAGCAAAGGTGTCTGACCAGAACAGATAGCGGCCCGAAAGCTGATCGGGTTCGAACACAAGCGCCCACATCGCCTCGGCCATCGCATCGGGCAGCGGAAGGATTTTGTCGTTGGGATTGATCGCATGCCGATCGGCTGCGACCACGATATACACAATCAGCAGCAGGACGATCGGCACCAGGCCCAAAAGCGCCTTGCTGCTTGGCAGGACCTGACGATTGAGCCAGCTCATCAGTCTGCGATCAGGCCTCGCGGCTCATTTGCAAAACCCAAGGCAAACCGGCGATCTCAAAGCGCTCCATCAGCTGCCATCTGCATGAATGTCTCGTCAAAGCGCAGCGTGACGTTGCTTTCATCCCCAAGCGTTTTTCCGCCTGGGAATGACATCCCCACTGCATCGGCTGAGCGAGCGCCCTGCCCAAACAGCCCTTGCGAGAAGCTGAAATCGCGCACTCGGGTCATCGTTTCGATAAGAGCGGCATCGGATGTTGCTGCGACGGCATCAGCCGGATCAGAATAAAGGAAGGTTGTCGCCAGCTGTCCTTCGAACAATTCCGGTGTCGTCCCCGCCAAAGCGGCCATCGCCGCGCGCGCTGCTGCGCCCTCTTCATTGTCCTGCTGCATCAGCGCCGTTGTTTCATACCAAATACCCGCTAAAGCCTTTCCAAGGTCGGGATTGGCCGAAATCGTCGCTGTATCGACAACCAGCAAGTCAACAATCTCGCCTGGGATATCAGCCGAACTGAAGACAAGATTGGCCTGCGGCGCCTGCTTCATAGTGGTAAGCTGCGGGTTCCAAGCGACGGCTGCGTTGACATCGGGCGAAGAAAACGCCCCCGCGATATCAGCATCTGCGGTGTTGACCGTGTTCACATCAGTCATCGC
>JBCBOW010000147.1:0-5428 GCA_039821045.1 Pseudomonadota bacterium | reverse complement strand
CTGAGTGACCCCCGGTCGTGTCCTCGAAATAATAGTAGTCCTGGCCGATGCCTTTGAGCTTCGCAGCACCCTTGCGCGCATGCGCGGGGTGCGTGCGGTCATCAGCGGTTGAGGCCCAGAGGAATGGGACCGGATAGTCAACGCCTTCCTCGATCTTCTGGTAAGGCGAGTATCCGTCAATCCAGGCGCGCTGTTCGGGAATACGCGGATCGCCATATTCCCCAATCCAAGAAGCGCCGCGCCCGATCAGGTGGTAGCGCACCATGTCAAACAGCGGGATCGCGACAATCGCTGCACCGAAGAGATCAGGCCGCTGGGTGAAGGCGGTGCCAACCAACAGCCCCCCTTGCGAGCCCCCTTGGATGCCGAGACGCTCTGGGCTCGTGAAGCCGCGCTCCACCAGATCCTCGCCCACAGCGATAAAGTCATCCCAGGTGCGTTGCTTGTTCTCGCGAATGGCTGTCTGGTGCCACATCGGGCCAAACTCACCGCCGCCGCGCAAATTTGCGAGCACAAAGGCGCCGCCGCGCTCGAGCCACATCTTGCCGGTCGATCCCAGGTAAGAGGGCAGCTCAGGGATCTGGAAACCGCCATAGCCGCGCATAAGTGTCGGTGTTTCGCCGTTGAGTTCCATCCCAGCAGGTTTGACGATGAAATAGGGGATCTTGGTCCCATCCTTGCTCGTCGCCTCGTGCTGCTCGACTTCCATCCCGTTTGCATCAAAGTGGACAGGTGCGGTCTTGACCACTTGGGGATCGCCCGAGCCATCGGCGTAAAACAGGCTCGTCGGATTGAGGAAATCGGTGACCGTGAACATGATCTGCTCGCTCTCGCTGGAGCTGGCCGCGATCCCGACCGTTGCATTGTCCGGCAGCGTGACCTCTTCGCTAACCCATGCGCCGCCTTCCTCGTTGGCTTCGAAATTGAACTTCAGCACTTTGCCCACGACATTATCGAGCAAGCCAACATAAAGCGCGCCCGCAGTGATCGCGCCGCCGCGCTTGGTCTGGCGCTCGCCAGGAGCCCAGACCAGCGTCTTAGCGGCTGCATTGGGGTCTTTCTTGAACGCTTCCAACTCGACCGCGACCAGGCTGTCTGCGGGGAAAGTCTGATCGCCCACGGTCCAATCGACGTCGGTGGAAAACAGCATGTGCCCATCGACAATTCCATAAGGCGAGGCCTTTTTCGGAATGTCGAGTTTGACCCACTCAAACGAGGGATTGAGCCAGTAATGCTCCGCTTCGTGAAAGCTCAAGCCGCGAAAGGCGGTGGTCGCATGGATTGTGCCCGCAGCATCGCGCACGAGGCTCGCGCCCGCCCATACATCGCTCGCTTCGCCGCGAAAGAGCTCGTTTGCATCTGCGATATCTGAGCCGCGCTTCCAGACGCGGGTTGTGAAAGGATATTCGCTGTCGGTCAGCGTCCCTTCGCCAAAATCGCGGCCCACAAACAAAGTGCCTTCATCGAGCCATTGGACGCCGCCTTGGCTCTTTTCAGTAAGTTCGAACCCGCCTTCGACGAAGCTCTTCGTCGTCATGTCAAACTCGCGCATGATCGTTGCATCTTCGCCGCCATCGGAAAGCGCAATCATGCATTTGGTCATAGCAGGCGGCAGGCAGGTCGAACCCTTATAGACCCATTCCTTGCCGTCAGCGGCAGCCAGCGCATCAACATCAAGCACGGTTTCCCATTGTGTCTCCTCACTCTGATAGCTTTCCAGAGTGGTGCGACGCAGCAGACCCTTGGGGTTTTCCTTGTCCTGCCAGAAATTGTAGAGCACGTCCGCGCGGAAGCTGACAAAGGGGATGCGGTCTTCGTTGTCGAAGATCGCGAGCGCTTCGGCTTTGAGCTCGGCAAAGCGTGGATCATTTTCAAGCGTGGCGAGTGTGCGGGTGTTCTCGCTTTCGACCCATGCGAGCGCTTCATCCGAGCGGGCTTCTTCAAGCCAGATATACGGGTCTTCTTCGGGGCCAGGGATGGGCGCGGTGGCTGCTGCGTCTTCTGCTGTGTCCGTATGGCTGTCAGCGTGCGCGGGAGTGCTGGCGGTCATGGCCAAAGCGGCCGTAATTGCGAGAGTGGAAACAAGCTTCAAAGTCCTCTCCTTGGGGAAAATCAAAAGCGAGTTGTGCCGGGGAAACCCGCGCTTGTGAAGAGGTAAGCGCGGCGCGCAGTCAGCTAGGTGCGCTGAAGGGCTCCGAGGTGACCCAACACAGCATCGCTATCCTCAAGCTGCGGCAAATGGCCAAGCCCTTCAAGCGTGAAAAACCGCGAACCGGGTATGGCATCATGCAGCTTGCGACCACGCTCGATCGGTATCCACGGGTCTTCGGTTCCCCAGAGGATATCAACGGGGCAGCGCATCTTTGCAAAGAGCGGTACGAGAACTTCAGTGAGCGCTTCGTCAGCCATCGCGAACTGACGATAGAAACTGGTCCGGCCCGCTTCGCTGAGCCATGGCTCGACGAGCGCCTCAAAGTCTTCCGGAGCAAGCGGTTCGATCAGCGCTCCGCTAATGTATGCCCGCACAAGCGCTTCGTGAATGTGAGGTGGCAAGCCGGTGAAGGCGTCAATGTGGCGGCCCACATGGTCGAAGAAGTCAGAACCCCAAGGGTTGATCGCGACCACATTTATCAGCACCACAAGCTCAAACTCGACTTCTTTGAGAAGATGCGTGCGAAGGCTTACCGCGCCGCCGAAATCGTGAGCGATAACGATCGGTCGCTCGATCCCGAAATGCTCGATCATCTCGGTTTGCAGGTCGGTCTGGACATCAAGCGAAGTGGGGCGATCGCAGGTCATGTCTGACTGACCGTAGCCAAGCATGTCGAACCAGTGACAGGTAAAGCTCTCGGCCAGTGCGGGGATCAATCGGTGCCACGAATAGGAGGACCATGGCCAGCCGTGCGCCAGCAACAATGGTGGACCTGAACCTGCACGCCCGCCTGCAATACGGCCAAAGCTTGTGTTGAACGTTTCTTCGAGATGCCAACGATGCATGCACTGCCTCCACTCGCTGCGCATTGACCTTTCAAAGGTGGCTCTCACAAGGCCGCCCTTTTAGTCTCTGCTCTCAAGCTGAGTGAAACATCCGCGCGCGATACACCCTTGCAGGGCGATAAGACCCCTTAGCCCTCGACGTGTTCTGCGAGGACCGTCAATCCAGCATCGCCCACTTCAGCAAAGCCTCCGCGCACTTCAATCGTTTCTGGCGCAGCGCCAGCGGTCTTATAGACTTGCACCGCGCCGTCGCGAATTGTGCTCATGAACGGCGCATGGCCTTCGAGCACACCGAATTCGCCATCAGTTCCGGGCACAACGACCATGTGGACCTCTTCGGAGCGGACCAGCTTGGCGGGCGTTACGAGTTCAAAATGCAGAGGCATTACGATGTTCCATCAAGCGCGGCGTTAAAGTGCTTCGTCGCCGCTTCAAATTTGTCCCGGCAGCCCGGGTTGCAAAAGCCCAACACCGCACCGCGATAGAGCGTGAGGCTGTCAGCGGAGACAGGCTTGCCTGACCAGGGGCATGTGTCGTTGACACAATCCTCCAGTCTAAGCTCAGCGCTGAGTGTCTCCACTGCCATCGCTCTTAGGCTTCCTCTGCCATTTTCTGTGCCTTCTCAACGGCCATATCGATGCCGCCGACCATGTAGAACGCGCTTTCAGGCAGGTGGTCGTATTCGCCATCAACCACGGCCTTGAAGCTCTTGATCGTGTCTTCGAGCTGCACAAAGATACCCGGAATGTTGGTGAAGACTTCGGCAACATGGAAAGGCTGCGAAAGGAACTTCTGGATCTTGCGCGCGCGGGCGACGGTCAGCTTGTCCTCTTCGGAAAGCTCATCCATGCCGAGGATCGCGATGATATCCTGGAGGCTCTTGTACTTCTGCAGGATTTCCTGAACGCGGCGCGCAGTGTCGTAGTGCTCCTGGCCAACAACGCGCGGTTCGAGAACGCGGCTGGTGGAATCGAGCGGGTCAACCGCCGGGTAGATGCCAAGCTCAGAGATCGCGCGGTTAAGCGTCGTCGTCGCGTCCAAGTGCGCAAACGAGGTTGCAGGCGCAGGGTCGGTCAAATCGTCCGCAGGCACATAGATCGCCTGCACCGAGGTGATCGAGCCCTTGGTGGTCGAGGTGATCCGCTCTTGCAGGTTACCCATGTCGGTCGAGAGCGTCGGCTGATAGCCCACAGCGGAAGGAATACGGCCAAGCAGCGCCGACACTTCCGAGCCAGCCTGCGTGAAGCGGAAGATGTTGTCGACGAAGAAGAGCACGTCCTGCCCTTCCTGATCGCGGAAATATTCCGCCATCGTGAGGCCTGAGAGAGCAACGCGAGCGCGCGCGCCCGGCGGTTCATTCATCTGGCCGAAGACGAGCGCCACTTTGGACCCTTCGGAAATGGCGTTGCCATCCGCATCCTTGGCGATGACGCCCGCATCGAGGAATTCGTGATAGAGATCGTTGCCCTCGCGGGTCCGCTCACCAACGCCCGCGAACACCGACACGCCGCCGTGCCCTTTCGCGATGTTGTTGATCAGCTCTTGGATAAGCACCGTCTTGCCAACGCCAGCGCCGCCGAACAGGCCGATCTTGCCGCCCTTGGCGTAAGGGGCGAGCAGGTCGATGACCTTGATGCCGGTGACAAGGATTGCCGCATCGGTTGATTGGTCAATGAAGGGCGGGGCTTCAGCGTGGATCGGGGCGGTCATATCCGCGCCCACAGGGCCACGCTCGTCAATCGCTTCGCCAACCACGTTCATGATCCGACCCAGCGTCTTCGGACCGACAGGCACGCTGATCTGTGCGCCGGTGTTGATCACTTCGCCGCCGCGCACGAGGCCTTCGGTTGAGTCCATCGCGATCGTGCGCACCGTGTTTTCGCCCAGGTGCTGCGCGACTTCGAGGACAAGCGTCTTGTCCTGGTTCTTGGTTTCGAGCGCGGTGAGGATCGCTGGCAGTTCGCCTTCGAACTGCACGTCAACGACAGCGCCGATGACCTGAGCGATAACGCCAGTGGTGGTCTGGTTAAGGGCGGGTGCGGTGGCCATGAACTATTCCTTGCATACGCTTTTGGGTCTCACCTGAATGAGTGTGGTGGCCAACATGTCAGGAGAGAGTCTTCGTCAAATGTTGCGCGCGCTCTAAGCACAACCTTTCGCGCGCGTCTAGGCCAGATGCGTGCTGGCTAACAGTGAAAATACGCATCGCTGGCTGGGATCACACGCAAGTGTATGTAAGCGCCCGATTTCCTGAGGATTTCCTTGTCCCGGTTGCGGGCCGGTACGGCTGGATGCGGGCTTTTGCGATGGCGAAAGGCACCGGCGTCTTCGCCGAGTTGCTGCGCTGTTTCAAGAGCTGGAGGCTTGTTCGAGGTCCGCTTCTAGTGCGTCGTACGGATCGCAGGGGGCTCTTCTTCGCACTCGACTTTGT
>JBCBOW010000146.1:0-5437 GCA_039821045.1 Pseudomonadota bacterium | reverse complement strand
CGATTTTCGCGCCGCGCTGGATGCTAAACTGACGCAAGGACGCGGCGCAGTGCCCGCAATGGCGAGCGGTGACGACGCGCATCTGCTCTACCGCACACCACCTTGCCCAGCCTTGATGGCAACACGGTGGAGCTCTCGCGCGAACAGTTGGCCTTTGCGGAAAATGCCGTGCGCTACAGCGCCACGCTCAGCTTCGTCCAAGGCAAGGTTGGCACCATCAATCGCGCGCTGAAAGGTGAATGAGCATGGGCGATGATACCCCCATGACGCTGTTCACGCTGACTGAGCGCGCGATGTCTGCGCAGCTGGTGCGGATGAACGCGGCGACGTCCAATCTCGCCAATGCAGGCTCGGTCGCGACGCGCGAACAGGATGCCTACAAGCCGATCCGCGCTGTTTTCGAAGCTGAGCTGGATCGCGCCTCTGGCTTGTCTGGCGTCTCCAGCGGCGGGCTGGTGCGATCGCGCGAAGAGGCGACCAAAAGATACGATCCGGGCCACCCGCTCGCTGATGAGACCGGCCACATCTACGAGGCCAATGTCGATGAAAGCGCTGAGATGGTCGAGCTCATGGAGAGCGCGCGCCAATACCAGAACCTGGTTCAAGCGCTGCAAACCGCGAAACAATTGATGCTTGAGACGCTGAGGAGCGAATAATCATGGAAACAACGATCAACCTGCCGGGCCTTGGCGAAGGCGTGCGCACGGACCTTTCGGATTTTGGCAATGCGGCAACCACGGTTGGCGGCGGCGGTCTTGGCTCGCTCACACAGGCGGATTTCTTGCGTCTCTTGACCACGCAGCTCGCCAATCAGGACCCGCTCGAGCCGGTCAGCAATGAAGAAATGTTGGCGCAGCTTGCGCAGTTTACCTCGCTTGAGGCGGAGACGGCCTCGGCTGACACTCTGAGCGAAATTTCGGACAAGCTCGATGCCCTCACCGCTGCGCAAGAGGCCGCGGTTGAAGCGGCCACCTCTGCTGCCGAGGCTGCGATGCGCGCGGCTGAAGCTGCCGAACTCGCGGCGCAACCGCAAATCCCCTGATCTCCTCCCCTTCCCCATAGCAACCCAAGGAAAATCCCATGTCATTCTTCACAGCCCTGAGCGGTATGCGCAATGCAGAGACCGATCTTCGCGTCATCTCGCAAAACATCGCCAACGCCGAGACGGTTGGCTTCAAAAAGTCCAAAGCGAGCTTTGGCGATCTTGTCGCCAACGGCGGCAGCACAGACCCGCGCTTGACGCCCGGCATCGGTTCAGCCGTGCTTTCGATCACTCAGGATTTTGGCGTTGGCCAAATCCAGCAGACCGGTCGCGGGCTTGATCAGGCGATCAATGGCGATGGCTTCTTCGCCACCGTGAACCCGGTTTCAGGCACCACCGCCTTTTCGCGCAATGGCTCTTTCAGCGTCGTTGCGAGCGGTGAACTTCAGGATTCAAGCGGCGGGCTTGTCCAGGGCTTCCCCGTGGATGCGGCCGGTGTTGTTACCTCGACAACGCCGGGCAGCATCGTGATCCCGACGACCAACGCGGGCGGCTTTCAGCTGGCAAGCCTTTCGATCGATGATCGCGGTACAATCCTTGCGACCTATGCCGATGGCAACTCCGATCCGATCTCGCGCATCGCGCTGGCGAGCTTTTCCGCGCAAGATGGTTTGCGCCCGATCGGTCAGACCAAGTGGGAAGCTTCAGGCGAGAGCGGCCCGCCCAGTTATGGTGAGCCGGGCGTTGGCAATCTCGGCTTCCTGTTTGCCGGCGCGCTCGAGCGATCGAATGTCGATCTGGCGACCGAGATGGTCTCGCTTCTGACAGCGCAGCGCAACTTCCAGGCCAATGCCCGCGCGATCGATACCGCAACGGCGATCTCGCAGACCGTGCTGAACCTTCAGCGGTGATTTCTGACCCTTCGCTTGAGGCTCGCTAAGCCATGGACCGCTTCATCTACACCGCTCTCACCGGCATGAACGCCGCGATGGACCGTCAGCGCGCGGTGGCGAACAATCTCGCCAACGCGTCAACGCCGGGCTTTCGCGCCGAGGTGTTTGCGGTGACCTCCGCCCGGCTCGAACAGCGCGGCGATGGCACCGTGGAAGCGCGTGCCATGGCGCGCGGCAATGTGCGCGGGGCGGACATGGCATCGGGCAAAGTCACGCCAACGGGTCGCCCGCTTGATGTCGCTGTCGCGGGTAAAGGGCTGATCGCGTTTCAGGATCCTTCGGGTGGTCCGGGCGCTGAGGTCTATTCGCGCCGCGGCGATCTGCGCGTCGGGGCAAACGGAGTGATCGAGAATGGTGAAGGGCTGCCCGTGCTCGGCCAGGGGGGTGGACCGATCGGTGTGCCCCCCGGCTTTGCCATTTCGATAGGCGCAGATGGGACCGTGCTCGCCGCAGACCCGGCCGCGCCCAATGTGGCAGCCCAGGTGGTTGATCAGATCAAGCTCGTCTCGATCGAAGGCACCAAAATCATCAAGTCAGTCGACAGTTTTCTGCGCGTGCCGGGCGGCGGAGCGCTGCCGCCTGACCCCACTGAAACGCTGACGATCGGCGCGATCGAGGAATCCAACGTGAAGACCGCGGAAACGCTCGTCCAAATGGTCGATGCTCAGCGCGCGTTTGAACAGCGGGTGCGCATCCTCAGCACCGCAAGCGAGCTCGATGAGGCCGGCACGCGCCTCATGTCCATGAGATAAAACAATAAAGGGATCCTTAACTCATGCCTACTTCCGCCTTGCATGTCGCCCGCACCGGGCTCGAAGCGCAGGATGCCCGCATGCGCGTCATCGCGAACAACCTCGCCAATATTGGCACGACGGGCTTCAAGCGCGAGCGCGCCGATTTTGCGACGCTCGCTTATCAGGAGCAGCGCGTTGCAGGACAGCAATCGACCAATCAGACCGCTTATGCGGTCGGCCTGAACCTTGGCACGGGCGTGCAAGTCTTGGGCACCTCGCGCCTCGATGGCCAGGGTGCGCTTAACCAGACCGGCAATTCGCTTGATCTGGCGCTTGATGGGCCGGGCTTTTTCCAGGTCGAGCTGCCGCCGGGCGGCCAGATTGCCTTCACCCGCGCCGGCAATTTCACGCTTTCGCCGCAGGGCAACCTGATCACCAGTCAGGGCTTTGCAGTAACGCCGCCGGTACAGATCCCGCAAGGCTCGCAATCGATCACGATTTCGCCTGATGGCACCATCAGCGCGCTCCAGCAGGGGCAGGCTGCGCCGGTCCAGCTGGGCCAGTTGCAGATCGCCAACTTCGTCAATCCGGCGGGCCTGCGGGCGATCGGGGACAACTTCCTGGTCGAAACAGCCGCCAGCGGCCCGGCAGAGCTCGGCATTGCAGGCCAGCTTGGCCGCGGAAACCTGCGCCAGGGGATGCTTGAAGCCTCGAACGTCAGCACGGTTGAAGAGCTCGTCAACATGATCGAGGCGCAGCGCGCTTATGAGATCAACTCGCGGATGGTTAGCGCGGTCGATGAGATGCTGCGCAACGCCAATCAGACGCTGTGATGATGCGCATGGTCCGCACCCTCTTTTCCGCCGCTCTCGCGCTTTCGCTCTCAGCCTGCCTTGGCGGGGGCGAGCGCGCGCCTGGCTTTGCCGGGCCGCCGCCGCCCGGACCTGTTCAGCGCAGCGATGCGCAATATCTTGCCGGCGCCGAAGCGAGCGCTAACACCTTTGCCCCGCCGCAAGGCGCTAAGGGGGCGATCTTCCAGGCGAGCCAGGGCTATGCCGGGCTCGTCACCGGAACACGCGCGCGCAAGCTGGGCGATATGGTCACGATCACGCTGATCGAGAACACCAGCACCTCCAAATCGACGAGTGGCACGACCGATCGCTCCGGCTCCTTTGCGCTGGTGCCGCCGATGGGCAGCCTGTTCGATTTTATTGATCCCGATGACCTTAATGCCAGCGGCGATGGGTCGTTCAATGGAGGGGGCAATGCCGCCCAGCAAAGCCAGCTGACCGGCACGATCGCGGTCACGATCGCTGCGCTTTACCCCAATGGCACCGCTGAAGTTGTCGGAGAGAAGTTGATGTCGCTTAGCCAGGGAGATGAATGGGTCCAGTTCGCTGGCCGCATCCGGCTGGTCGACATCGACGTCGAAAACCGGCTGCGCTCCGATCAGGTCGCCAATGCGCGGATCATCTATTCGGGCAAAGGCGCGGTGCAAAAAGCGAGCCGGCCCGGCTGGCTTTCGCGCTTCTTCAACGCGATCTCGCCGTTCTGATGGGGTGTGACCGAATGATGCGCCTCCTCACTCTCGCTCTTGCATGTCTCGCGATGATGCTCCCCGCCCATGCGGCGGCCGAGCGTATTCGCGATCTGGGCCAGTTCGAAGGCCTGCGCGCAAACCAATTGACCGGCTATGGCGTGGTCGTCGGCTTGCAAGGCACTGGCGATGATAATCTGCAATATGTGACCGAAGCCATGCGCGGGATTTCCGGGCGGCTGGGGCTGCAATTGCCGCAAGGGGTGAACCCCAATTTGCGCAACGCCGCTGCGGTCATCATCACCGCGGAGCTGCCCGCCTTTGCCAAGCCCGGCCAGCGCATCGACATCACCGTTTCCACCCTCGGGCAAGCGCGCAGCTTGCGCGGCGGGGCGCTGGTGCTCGCGCCGCTCTATGGGGCGGATGGGCAAATCTATGCAATGGCGCAGGGCAATGTCGCGGTTGGTGGCCTGGGCGTGAGCGGGCGCGATGGCTCGCAGCTTACCGTCAACATCTCAACCGTGGGCCGGATCGCGGATGGCGCGACGGTGGAGCGAGCGGTTGCAACCGGGTTTGACGGGCAGGAGACGCTTAAATTCAACCTGCACCAAGCCGATTTTCTCACCGCCAACCGCGTGCGCGATGCAATCAATGATCGGTTTCCCGGCAGCGCGAGCATTGCCGATGGGGTGAGCATTGAGCTTGCCCTGCCGCTCGCCAGCAATGAACGCGCCGCGCGGCTCGCAGCGATTGAAATGCTTCCGGTCACCCCTGCGCCCACCGCTGCGCGCGTTATCGTCAACAGCCGCACCGGCACGGTGGTGATCAACCAGGCGGTGCGCCTCAGCCCAGCGGCGATCAGCCACGGCAAGCTCGTCATCCGCATCGATGAGAACCCGCGCGTCGTCCAGCCAGAGCCTTTTGGCAATGGTGAGACCGCGATCGAAGAGCAAACCGAAATCACTGTTACGGAGCGCTCTGACCGGGTCGCGTTGATGCCGGGCGCTGCCAACCTCTCGGAAATCGTCGACGCGCTCAATCTCTTGGGCGTGGGCGCAGCGGACCTTGTGGTGATCCTGGAAAGCCTCAAGCAAGCGGGCGCTCTGCAAGCGGAAATGGTGGTGTTGTGATGATCAAGTCGGTCGCTTCTCCTACACTCTCCGAACAGACACCGCTTAGCCCGGAGCGGCTCGAACTGCGCGAGGCGGCGCAGGATTTCGAAGCGCTGATG
>JBCBOW010000145.1:0-5446 GCA_039821045.1 Pseudomonadota bacterium | reverse complement strand
GCCGCCGGGCTTGGGCTGTGCTCCTCCGGGCTTGCGACCGTGCTTTCGCAGGCTTACTGCGTCGGCATTCTCCTGCTGTTCGGGGCCCGCGTGGGCTGGGTTATCGGCCATAGTCTGTGGCTCAGCATTGGCGGTGCACTGTTTGCAGGCAGTATTGGCAGCGCGCTTGCGGCGATGAAATACGTGCTTCAGTAGTGGGCCGGTGGGAATGAAACACGCCCTTGGGATCGCGATGATCGTTGCTGTGGGCGGCGGTGCCATCATGCTCGCCGTTCCTTTCGCGAATATGCAGCCCGAAGGCGTCGCTTGCGCTTTGACCGCGGATGATCTGGGCGAATTCGTGAACATCCCTGGCGGTGGATTTGTGCAGGGCGCAAACGCTCGCTATCCCGAAGAGGGACCTGCGAGGAAGGTGTTTGTGTCACCGTTCCGTTTGCTGTCGCACGAGGTCACCAACAGCCAGTTTGCCGCCTTCGTCGTGGCAACGGGTTACGTCACCGAAGCAGAGCGGGGGGAGGGCTCAGCCAGCTTCGAGGGTAGCGACACGCCCGACGTGGCCATGTCATGGTGGTCGTTCGATCCTGCTACCACATGGCGCACGCCCGATGGCGAGGGCTCAGATCTCAAGGGCCGCGAGCTACACCCGGTCGTGCATGTCACGCTCAATGATGCTCGCGCCTATGCCGAATGGGCAGGCGCACGCATCCCCACCGAGGTGGAATGGGAATATGCTGCAAGCCTTGGCCTGTTCGATGCCGATGACCCTGAATCCGGAATGCACGGCCCCAAGGGCGAGGCCCGCGCCAACATCTGGAACGGGCCGTTCCCGGTTCGCGATCTTGGTGAGGACGGGTTCAAGGGTCTCGCCCCGGTTGGCTGTTTCGAGCCCGGCCTGACAGGTGCTTACGACATGATTGGCAATGTCTGGGAATGGACCGAAAGCCCGTTTGACAAATCCGCGCCTCGCTTCACGATCAAAGGCGGCTCCTTTCTTTGCAGTGACGCGTATTGCCAACGATACCGCGCCGCCGCGCGCCAGAGCATGGAAGGCGATTTCAGTACGGCGCATATTGGATTCCGCATTGTGAAGAGCGCAGCGATGCGTTCCGATGAAGCCAGAGGCGATTGAGTTGGGCGCAACGAGGTGCTGTGTCGCGGTTATGAGTAGGTCTGTTTCATACTACCCAGCCAGCACGAGGGCGGTAGATGCCTACTATTGGGGTGTGAGCTGACGGTCCGCTTGTAGAAAAGAGACTTGCGAAGCGGCTCTCGCGTCTGCCTTAGCGTCCGTCATAAGCCTGCTGAATAGCCGCCGGGTCACTCACCCCGCTTGCAATCAGCAGTTGCAGCAAAATCCGCGCCTTGGACGGGTTTAGCGCTCTTGCCGCAACGAAGCCATTGGGGTCATCTTCGGGCTCGCGATCAACCAGGCCCTCGTCCAAGCGGCTCGCGCGCACCACGATCAACCCATCGCGCGCCAGTTGAACCAGGCGCTGGCGCACCGGATCCGGCATGTTGCCTTCGCCCAAACCAGAGACCACCAGTCCGCGCATTTGTGGCGTGATAATCCGGTCGACATAATCAGGCGTCATCCCTGCAAAGACAGCGAGGATCGGCACGTCGGGGAGCACCTTGGGCAAGGCAAAGCGCGCGTCCTCGCCCGCTCCATATTCGCCGAGCCGCCACGGCGCACCGAACCATTCGAGCGCGCTCGGCGTCACCAGCCCGACCGAATTCCTCGGGAAGCCTGCAAACGCGTCCGAACCGCGTGTGCGCGTCTTGCGGATATCGGGCGCGGCGAACACCGTGTCCCCCATCACCACCAACACCCCGCGCCCGCTCGCATCCGAAGCGCCTGCGACCTGCACCGCATTGGCAAAGTTGCGAAAGCCATCATAGCCGACCGCGTCCGCCGGACGCATCGCGCCCACAAGCACAACCGGCTTTGTCGTCGGCAATGTGAGATCGAGGAGAAACGCCGTCTCTTCGACGGTGTCGGTGCCATGCGTGATGATCACTCCATCGCAGTCAGGGTCTGCTATGGCTACGAGGCATTGTGCGTGAAGCTGCGCCCAGATCGCCGGCGTCATGTCTTCTGAGCCGATATTGGCAACCTGCTTGCCCGTCAGCGCAGCCGCGACGCCAAACGCCTCAACCTGCTCCAGAAAGTCGCCAATCGCGATCTGACCTGGTCGATAGTCCGCTTGGGTTGCGCTGCCCGCTTTGCCTGCGATGGTCCCGCCCGTTGCGAGAACGAGAAGGCGTGGAAGAGAGACGTCCAGATTGTCCATGATCGGGCTGATAGGCGCACCGTTCCTCGATCGCCACCGCGAAGCGCGGCCCTCGCGATGCGATGCAACAATTGATTTTGAAGAATTAGCCGCTAGATAGCCCCTCTCGCGGCAACGCGAAGGGCGATTAGCTCAGTTGGTAGAGCGCTTCGTTTACACCGAAGATGTCGGCAGTTCGAGCCTGTCATCGCCCACCATTCTTGTTGATCCTCGGCGCAATTCCCTCCGCTTCGCTGCGGGGCGCCTGCGGGCGGCCGCTTGGCCTTGCGAACTCTTTGAGTTCGATTTTCGCTGTTCCCGCCGCCGTGCTGCGGGATGCCGGCGCTCTACTGCGCCAGGGCCTCGCGGATTTTTGCGATCGCATCCTCGCTGTCCCACGCATAATCGCCAGAGACGCGGAACACTTCTGTCCCGCTCGCATCATAGAGCACCGTGACCGGCAGCAAGCCGCCATCAGCCAAAGCGACGCCCAGATCAGCCTGCGGATCAAGCCACGGCTCTAAACGCGCAAAGCCCTGCTGCTCAAAGAACGGCACGACCTTTTCAGCGCCCTGCATATCCTGGCTCACAGTGACCACGCGCACCTCGCCTTCAAGCTCGCCTGCGAGCCTATCAAGCAGGGGCATCTCAACCTTGCACGGCGCACACCAGGTCGCCCACAGATTGAGCAAGACCGGCTGGCTCACCTCACCGAGGGCAAGCGAATTGCCGTCAGGATCGTTCACCGTGATCGCGGGGACCGTATCGCCTGCATTGGTGCGCACGATCCGTCCGGGGAGGGGGGGAGGCTTGGGCGCATCTGCGTTGCTTGCTGCGTCGGTCTCTGGTTGCGCCTCCTCCGAAGGCGCACTATCGCAAGCCCCCAGCGCGAGCGTTGGCGCAAGAACAAGCGCCAGGATTTGAGGCAATTTACCAGTCATGAGCTCTTCCTCCAACCAGATGTGGGGTGGCAGATTTGCCGATGGGCCTAGCGCGATCATGCGCGAAATCAATGCCTCGATCCCGTTTGACAAGGTTTTGTGGCGTCAGGACATCGAAGCCAGCTGCGCGCATGTGGCTATGCTCGCAATCCAAGGGATTGTCACTGAGCAGGACGCGCAAGCGATCACCCAGGGCCTCAAGCAAATTGCCGCCGAATATGAAGCAGAAGGTGTTCCGGAAGACTGGGACCTTGAAGATATTCACATGACAATCGAGGCGCGGCTTGCCGAACTGATCGGGCCCACCGCCGGCCGGCTGCACACGGCGCGCAGCCGCAACGATCAAGTCGCGACCGATTTTCGCATGTGGGTGCACGATGCGCTGGATGCGATGGACGCGGGTCTTGCAGCCTTGCAACGCGCCTTGGTCACCCGCGCGCATGAGCATGCGAGCGCGATCATGCCCGGCTTCACGCATTTGCAGACCGCGCAGCCTGTAACGCTCGGCCATCACCTGATGGCCTATTACGAGATGTTGCGGCGTGACCGATCGCGCCTTGCTGATACGCGTGCGCGGCTCAACGAGTGCCCGCTGGGAAGCGCGGCGCTTGCGGGCACGGGCTTTCCGATCGATCGCGAGCAAACCTCAGCGGCGCTTGGCTTTTCGCGGCCCACCGCGAACTCGCTAGACGCGGTTTCGGACCGCGACTTTGCGATGGACTATCTGCACACCGCCAGCATGATCGCGGTGCACCTCTCGCGGCTCGCGGAAGAGCTGATCATCTGGGCGAGCCAGCCTTTTGGCTTTGTGCGCATGCCCGACAGCCTCTCGACCGGCTCATCGATCATGCCGCAGAAGAAGAACCCGGACGCTGCCGAGCTGGTGCGCGGGCATGCGGGCCGTGTGATCGGTTGTGCGCAGGCGCTGATGATCACGATGAAGGGGCTGCCGCTCGCTTATTCGAAGGACATGCAAGACGATAAGCCGCCGGTGTTCGAGGCCGCCTCGCTGATCGAGCTTAGCATCGCGGCGATGACGGGCATGATCGCGGATGCACGCTTCAACACCGGACGCATGCGCGAGGCCGCTGAGCTCGGCTACGCAACCGCCACCGATCTGGCCGATTGGCTGGTGCGCGAGGCGGACATTCCATTTCGCGAGGCGCATCATATCACTGGGGCTGCGGTCAAACTGGCGGAGGCGCGAGGATGCGCGCTTGATGCCTTACCGCTTGCCGATTTGCAGGCGATTGATGCGCGCATTACGCAAGCGGTGTTTGACGCACTGAGTGTAGACGCCTCGGTTGCCTCGCGGCGTTCTTATGGCGGAACCGCGCCTGATGAAGTGCGTAAACAGGTGGACGCTGCCATAGCGGCGCTGGGAATGGAGACGTAATGCGCTTGGCAACCCGCTTTGCAATCGCGTTTAGCACCGCGCTCACGCTGGCGGCTTGTGGCGCGCGCGCCCCGCTTCAGCCGGTCGAAGGCGCGAGCCTGCCGGTCGCCCCTTATGGCGCAGGCGATAGCGAAGACGCCAAACCCAGCCCCGATCAGCTGCTCGAGCTTGACACTCTGGCAGCGCCTGAACGCAGCGTTGAGCTGCGCCGCCGCTCAGAAGAGCGCGAGGATGACCCTTTCGATCTGCCACCCGAATAGCCCCAGCTTCAAGAGATTATGGACCATTTTGCTTATCGAGACGGCGTGATGCACGCCGAGGATGTGCCGCTGCCGCGCATTGCCGAAGAGATCGGAACCCCCGTCTATGTCTATTCGCGCGCGACCTTGGAGCGCCACGCCCGCGTCTTTCGCGAAGCGTTGGACGGCGTGCCTGACAAGCTGATTGCGTTTGCGGTGAAGGCCAATCCCAACCTTGCCGTGCTCAAGGTTCTCGAACAGCAAGGCTATGGCGCGGATTGTGTCTCCGTTGGCGAGATGCGCCGCGCGCTTGCAGCTGGGATAGCGCCTGCGAAGATCGTGTTTTCGGGCGTTGGCAAGACCCGCGCGGAGCTTGCCGCGGGGCTGGAGGCCGGCATCGGACAGTTTAACATTGAGAGCGAGGAAGAAGGCCTGGAGCTGGCCGAGATCGCTGAGGAAATGGGGCTGATTGCGCAATGCGCCTTGAGGATCAATCCCGATGTTGATGCGGGCACGCATGACAAGATCTCGACCGGAAAGGCGGACAACAAGTTTGGCGTCCCGATCGATCAGGCCGGGCAAATCTTCGGCAAGCTTGCC
>JBCBOW010000144.1:0-5447 GCA_039821045.1 Pseudomonadota bacterium | reverse complement strand
GCGCTAACCACGCTTCCCTGGTCGCTTAAGCTTTTGAACGGCTTTATCATGGATCGCTATACATTCCTTGCGATGGGCCGTCGCAGGGCGTGGATCCTCGGGGCGCAGTCGGTGATGATCGCCTCGCTGGTCTTCGCGGCCTTTATCAACCCTCAGCCAACCGATGTTTTGGTGCTGGGTGCGCTTGGCTTCGCCGTCAATCTGGCGACCACATTTCAGGATGTTGGCGTTGATGGCCTTGCGGTTGATATCATGACGGAAGATGAGCGCGCCCGAGGATCAGGCATGATGTTTGGCGGGCAATCGATTGGGGTTGCCATCGCGACCGCCATCAGCGGTTTTCTGATCGATGATTATGGGGCACCAGCCGCGTATCTGGCAGTGGCGATCATCATCCTTGCGCTGTGCGTCTACATTTCAGCGTTTCGTGAACGCGAAGGCGAGCGCTTCATGCCGTGGAGTGAGGGCAGCGCGCATAAGCGCAATTTGGCAATCCAGCTCGAGGCTTGGTGGCCTTTGCTCAAAGCGACGTTTGGCTCGCTCACCAAGAGCGTCAGCGTCCTGTGGCTCCCAGTCCTGTTTGGTCGTGGGATTATGTACGGTGTTTTCACCGGGCTCACCCCTCTGATTGGCGCCAATCACGGCGATTGGGAAGTGAGCGAAATTGCGTCTGTTACAGCGCCTGCCGGGCTGCTTGCCGGTGTCTTGTGCATGACGCTGGGAGGCTGGCTGGGAGATCGATATGGAGCAAAGCGCATTGTGATCCTGTGGCAAACGGTTGGGATCTTGATGTGCGGCCTGATGTATATGTCGGTCACTTCTTGGGGGTCGACGCCGGTGTTTATGGGCTTCGTTTTCGCCTGGGTGTCGCTTGATATGCTGCTCACTGTGGCCAGTCTGCCGATCTGCATGCGGCTGTGCGATCCAAAGGTCGCTGCGACGCAGTTCACAATATACATGGCGGTCGCGAATTTCGGCATCTCCTTTGGCGCGTTCATGCTGAGCCAGGCAGACGGCTTGGGTGGTTTGCTTTCAATGTTCATTGTGGTTGGCAGTGGCCTTGCCGTTGGCCTCTTGCTGATGTTGACTGTGCGATACCCTCGGCGCCCCGAGTATTATTCGCGCTCGACCGATGCCGCGATGGCCTACGAAAACGCCGGACCGCTCCAAGAGCGGCCCGGCGCTGTGCGACCCTAGGGGGAGTGAGATTAGCCGCGATCAAGCGACAGTCGGCCAGGACCAAAAGCCGCGACCTGGAGCATGCCACCGGCAAGCGCCAAGTTCTTGAGGAAGTGGATCATCTGGTTCTGGTCAGCCAAGTCGGAGTGAAAGAGGACCGCTGCGAGGACTGAGAACGCGCCAAGCGCGAGTGCTGCGCTGCGGGCCTTGTAGCCGAGCACCAGCAGGATGCCGCCGATGATTTCGAGAGCGACGACAGCGTAATACACAGGCTCTGCGAAGGGCAGACCCACGCTGGCAATGTAACCGATCGTGCCTTCGGCCTGGCCCAGCTTGGTTACGCCTGAAAGGACGAAGATGGCAGAAAGCAAGAGGCGGCCACCGAGCGCAAGACCATCTTGCACAGCGGCCGGAGTGCTTTGATCAAAGGCGGAGTTGTTTTGAGCAATCGTGTTCACGGGAAGTCTCCAGGGATAGATCGAGTTGAGGGGGATTAAGCGGTGAGGGCTGTTTGGCTTGCTTTCTCGATGGCCGACGCGATCTTGGCATCTGCGTCTTCACCCATGATGCCGTCGGCAGCGATCACTTCGACATCGCTGATACCGAGGAAACCGAGGAAGAACTTCAGCCAGCTTGTCATGAAGTCGAAATCGGCGCCGATGGGCGTGCCACCTGATGCAGCAGCGATGTAGACTTTCTTGTTTTCCAGCAGGCCGACCGGACCGTTTTCCGTGTATTTGAACGTCGTGCCAGCGCGGGCGACGAG
Source organism: Pseudomonadota bacterium (assembly GCA_039821045.1). Classification (GTDB taxonomy): domain Bacteria; phylum Pseudomonadota; class Alphaproteobacteria; order Sphingomonadales; family Sphingomonadaceae; genus Erythrobacter. The sequence goes on along the minus strand of JBCBOW010000144.1, from coordinate 3,502 downwards.
ATCGGCCCAGGCTTTGACGACTGCGGGGACGCCGAAATTATAGATCGGCGTGCTGAAAACAATCGTGTCAGCAGCTTGCAACTCGGCAATCAGCGTATCGGCAATTGCAGCGAGCTCAGATTGTTGCGGCGTGCGATCAGCGGCGGGTGTGAGGTTTGCTTCGAAGCGCGCGGCATCAACAAACGGGATATCGTTGGCGCTAAGATCACGGACGGTGACGCTCGCGCTATCGCCGATCAGAGCGCTGCCGATCTTGTTAGAGACGCTTTCGTCGCCGCGGATGCTGGCTTTGATGTGGAGGATGTTCGTCATCAGAAAATTCCTTTCAGAGGGCTTTCATTAATGAAGGGGAATCAGGGGTTTGTAAGGGTTGAGGGTGGGGCCAGCCGGGAAAGGTTTTTGGGGGTACGAACCCGACTGGCCCCGCAGGAAGTCTAAAAGCGGATCAGGCTGCATCCACGAGGACGATTTCGCTGTCCTCGAGCGCGGTGATGGTCACCCGATCAAGCTTGGTGATGGCGACGCCGTCGCGCGCTTTGGCTTCGACGTCATCGACGCGGACCTTGCCCACCGCCGGCACCAGATAGAGGTGACGCGATGCATCGGCGATTTCGTAAGTCACGCTTTCGCCAGCCTTGATCGTTGCGCCGAGGACTTTGGCATCGGTGCGGATCGGAAGCGGATCGTTGTCATTCGCGCCATCAACCGAAACAGCGCCGCTTGCGAGCGTCACGAATTGTCCGGCTCGCTCACCTTTGGGGAATTCGCGCGCACCCCAATGAGGCGCGCCGCCGCGCTCATCCGGAATGATCCAGATCTGAAAGATCTGCGTGTCGCTGTCTTCCAGATTGTATTCCGAGTGAGCAATGCCCGAACCAGCGCTCATAACCTGGACATCGCCCGCTTCGGTGCGGCCTTCATTGCCCTGATTGTCGCGGTGCGTGATCGCGCCTTTGCGGACGTAGGTAATGATTTCCATATCGTTGTGCGGGTGAGTGGGAAAGCCCGTTCCCGGAGCAATCGTATCATCGTTCCAGACCCGCAGATTGCCCCAATGGACGCGCGCAGGATCATGGTAGCTGGCGAATGAGAAGTGGTGATGCGCATCGAGCCAGCCGTGATTAGCAGAACCAAGGCTTTCAAAGGGACGAAGTTCAATCATGTCGGTTCTCCTGTCTGTGTCGAGCGCTCCATGGCTTCAGGATCGCTCTGTTGAACCGGCAGATAGGGCAGGCACTTCGAAAGAATAAGTGAGATAAAACTTGTAAAGATGTTCAAAATATCTGAACAAGTGCCAATGAGGATCGGTGAGCCCAGCCTGGATCAATTGCGCATCTTCCTGTCCGTCGTGGAGCACGGCAGCTTCGGCGGCGCGGCGCGAGCCATGGGACGCGCCGTATCAGCGATCAGCTACGGCATTGCACAGCTCGAAGCGCAACTGGGTGTGAGCGTGTTTGAACGCGAGGGCTCGCGCCGTCCGGTCTTAACTGAGGAAGGCGAGGGCCTCCTTGCCGAAGCGCGCGCGGTGGCAGACAGGGTCGATGCGCTGCTGGCGAAGACGCAGAGCCTGCATTCAGGCCTTGAGAGCCGCATTGCGCTTGTCCTTGACGTGATGGTGCCGGGGGAGGTGACGGCGCGTGTGTTGGGAGAGTTTCGCCGGATGTTTCCCACGATCGCGCTGGAGCTCAATATCGAAGGGCTGGGTGCAGTGGCGCAGCGCCTGCTTGAAGAGGAGAGCGAGTTGGCGGTTGGCGGCCCGGTGATCGGCGATCATCCCACGCTTGAGCGTCAGGCAATCGGCGAGGTTGATTTGATCCCCGTCGCCGCGCCCAGCCATCCGCTCACCGCGCCAAGCCAAAAGCCGGGCGCGAGCCGCAAACATCTCCAGCTTGTGCTGGCAGACCGCTCAAGACTGACGCAAGGTCGCGAGTATTCGGTGCTCAGCCCGGACACTTGGCGGCTGGGCGATCTTGGCGCGAAACATGCGCTCCTTAAAGAGGGGTTGGGTTGGGGCAATATGCCGCGCGCGATGGTGGCGGCGGATTTGGCGGAGGGGCGGCTGGTCGAGTTGGATCTGCCGGAAAAGCCAGGCGATCGCTATCAGCTCAGCGCTCTGTGGCGGCGCGACGGGCGGCCGGGCCCGGGGGCAAGTTGGCTCGTCGATGCGTTTCGTGAGCAGCTTGGCGCTCAGCCGTAAGCCTAGCGCGCGCGCAGCCACTGCAGGGCGTGGACCTTACTGGTGAAGAACTCGACGTCTATCCCTTTCGACACTCGCTTGTACTGCATCTTCATGAGGTTTGAAGCGTTCAGCACCGCGACGCGCTTCAGACCGAAGCGCACCGAATCTTGCAGATGTTGGCCAATAATCGACGCCGATTCCTGATCCTGCGGCAGCGCATCGGTAAAGTCAGTAAGCGTGTAGATCGGCATTCCCGCCTTGATCAGCGCAAGGGCCGCCTGCGAGATTTCGCTTAATCGCATCGTTTCTGAAGCGGTTCGAAGTTTGCTCCGGAGGGCTTTATGTTACGTCGTAAAATTGCCTCGCTCGCATTTCTTGCCGATCAAGCAGGACGCACGGCACGCGCAGCCACTGCGGCGCATCGGCCTTGGACATGAACTCGGCGGTGTCTTTGGCCTCGATCATCCCCTCAAGCAGCAGCCTCAGTGATGAGGCATTCCCCAATGCTGTATGCAGCGCTTTGCCCGCTTAGTCGGCGCGCAGCCACAGCAGTGCTTCTGAGCGGTTATCAAAGATCTTGATCGGGAGGCCTGTGCTGAGGCGCTTATACTGCAAGGCAACAAGGGAGGATGTGATAAAAATAGCGGTGCGCTCGACGCCAAACTTTTGGGCGTCGACAAGAGTTTTCTGCATCTTTTCAGCGACGTCGCGGGTCTGGGTCACAAACTCGCTGAGATCGCCGAGAGCTCTGATCTTTTGCCCCTTACTCAGCAAGGGAGCGACCTGCCGGCCGATTTCCTGGACGCATTCCTCCATCTTCGCTGCATCAAACAAACCACTGGTCACGAAGTGAAGCTCGTGCCGATCGCAATCAACTTGAACGGAATATGTGGGCGTCAGATGGTTCATCGTCAGGTCCTTAACCACGTCACGGCATCGACCTTGTTGTCAAAGACTTGAAGGTTTGTTTCCTTGTTCAGTCTGCGGTGCTGCATGATTGTGAGGACTGAATCTGCAACAAGAGCTGTGCGTTCGTTTCCGAATTTGTGGGATTCATCAATCAGGTTTTCGATGGCGGCGGAGACAGTGCGTTCCTGCGGCACAAACCCGCGCAGATCAGCGAGGAAACGCATTTTTTCCCCGCGCTTGACTATCGGTTTCATCTCCATGCGCATCGCTTCGCGAAACGCTTCGAGCGACTGCTCATCCCAGAGCCCTTTGGCTGTGAAGTGGATTTCGTTGCGATCCAGTTCGCTCGAAACATCAAAGGATGGCGCAAGGTTTGTCATGCTGTCACCGTATCCTAACTGTAGTCGGATACGG
>JBCBOW010000143.1:0-5478 GCA_039821045.1 Pseudomonadota bacterium | reverse complement strand
GCGATGGATGAAGCGCCCGATTTGTTCATCCTCGAGCTTGGCGGTAATGATCTTTTGCGCGGGCTCTCGCCTGAAGAAACGCGGACCAACATAGCTGCGATGCTCGATGTGCTGGGCGATCGCTCGATCCCGGTGTTGATCATGGGCATGCGCGCGCCGCCAAACTACGGACCGGAATATCAAGCCGATTTCGATGCGATCTACGGTGACATTGCGCAGCAATACGAAACGCCTCTGATCCCGTTCTGGCTTGAAAGCGTCTATGATAAGCCCGCTCTCTTCCAGGACGATCGCATCCATCCGACGATTGAGGGGATTGAAGTTCTCGTGGGCGCGACGGTTGATCAAGTGGCACAAGCGCTGCCTGAAACCAACGATGCGGCTGAAGAGGCGGCCGAAGCGAGCTAGAGCCGCTCCAGCGCCCCGCCGCTTACGCGCCAGATCGCTGCTTCGCTCTCGATCTCAGCAAATGGGGCAAGCTCGGTCCCCGTCATCCAGACTTGCGCTCGGCCTGCGCCAAGGCGGCGAAACAGCTCTGCGCGGCGGACAGGATCAAGATGCGCGGCAACCTCATCGAGCAACAGCACGCTGGGCCGCCCTTCCGCTGCAAGCACACCCTGCGCCAGCGTAATCGCGATCAGCATCGCTTTTTGCTCGCCGGTTGAGCACGAAGCGGCAGGGATCCCAGAAGAGGCCATGGTAACCTCCAGCTCATCGCGGTGAGGGCCGCTGAGGGCGCGGCCCGCCGCTGCATCCCGGCCTCGCTCCCGCGCAAATGTTGCGAGCAGCTGCGCTGCATCCGTCGGGCCGCCGGGGCGATAGGTCAGATCGGGCTTGGCAAAGGGCTCTTGTGGCAGCGCCGAAAGTTCGTCTTTGAGCAGCGATATCAAGCGCCCGCGCGCGGCGGCCATTTGCGCGCCGTGCTGCGCGGCCTGCGCTTCCAGCGCATCGAGCCAGCGTGCATCCGCGCGGGTCTCAAGCAGGCGATTGCGCTCCCGCAGCGCGGTTTCATATTGCGAGACGCACTTGGCATGGCCCGGCTCCACCGCCAGCGTCATCCGATCGACAAAGCGCCGCCGCGCGCCTGCGCTGTCAGTAAACAGGCCGTCCATCGCCGGGGTCAGCCAGCTCACCGCATGCCATTCGGACAGCGAACTCGCGCTCGCCTCCGCGCCATTGATGCGCACCATGCGGCGGCTGGGGCGCTCGGCTTCCACGTAGGTGCCGAGGCGGGCGGACACTTGCCCCTGTTCGATCAGGCTCGCACCGATGGCAAAGCCGCGCGCGGGCTCATCATTGCCTGGCTTGCGCGCCATTTCGGTCAAAGCGGCGCGACGCAGGCCCCGTCCCGGGCTCAAGAGGCTCAGCGCTTCGAGAATATTGGTCTTGCCCGCCCCATTCTCGCCCACCAGCAGGTTGAAATGCGCGGTCTCAGTCAGCGCTGAGGACGCGTGGTTGCGAAAGTTTTCAAGCGTGATTTTGGCAAGAGGCATGAGCGTTTTCGGCGTTAGCACGCGCACGTTTGAAGGCCAGTGCTGGGCTTTGGGAAATCACCAATCCCAATAGGTGGGAAAAAATCCCAACCTTTCGGATTGATGAACGAGTCTGTCAGATACATCGGGATACGAAACCCCGGAATTCTAACGTTTTTCGAGTTTGGCACGGCTCCTGCAGTGTACTGGGTGTCCACAGGGGACACAGTCAAACAGACCCAAACATACCAAACAGGAGACACAATCATGACCGCCACGAACACCGCCAACCGCTTCGCCGCCGCTGCTTTCTCAGTGATCATCTCGGCTGCGACTTTCGCTTACGCCATCATCCCCGCCAGCCCGAACCTGATGGTTTGAGCCGCACCACAAAACGCACTCAAAGGAAACCCAACACCATGTTTACGAATGACAACAGCCACCGCCTTTTCGCCGCAGCCTTCTCGGTGATCCTTTCAACCGGCGTCTTTGCTTACGCGATCATCCCCGGCACGCCCGGCCTCGTTTGAACCGGACCGACCATGCTATTCTAACCAAGCAAACCCGATCACACTTACACAAAGGAGCCCATTTCAATGTTCGTACCAAGCCAATCTCACAACCGCGCCAGCGACAAGCTGCTTGCCGCAGCGAGCGCGTTGGTGATCACTGGCATCCTGATGGCAACCGCTATCCTCCCTGCTAGCCCGACGCTCACCATGAGCACGATCGCAGCAGGAGGCCTGGCATGAGCAATCTGACGCAAGGCCCCGGCAACCAACCGCCCAGCAACAAGTTTCGCTTGGATAAGGCCAACAACAAGCTGGCTGGCGTTTGTGGCGGGCTCGCCAACTATTTCGGCATCGATCCGATGATCGTTCGCCTGATCTTTGTCGCAGGCACGCTGATCGGCTTTGGATCATTTCTGGTGATCTACATCCTGATCGCGCTTCTCGCCGACTGACTGCGCGAATCTGAAAAGCGAAACCCGGTTTTCACAAGGGTTCGCGCAGCCTGACAATCTAGGAAAACCGGGAGGGGCCGCACCGATGGGTGTAAGGCCCCTCTTTGATTTTTGTTTCATGCTCCCACATTCGTGGGAGCGTCCTCGCTAGATGTCCTCCGGCGAATCTTCGTCTGCGGACCCGCTGCGTGCGGCCCTTGGCCTTGCGGTTCGCTTTCGCAAACCGTTTCAAGCGCCGAGCCGATGTCCCGGCGCCTTTTCGAAATCAACGATGTCGCAAGCGCGACGGCGCGCCCGCAGGTGCCCCGTAGCCCAAGATTGGGCGGAGGGAATAGCACCGAGGATGTTCGTCCGGACGGGCGGACACATCACATCGCGCTGATACCGCCGTCGAGCTTGATCTCGGCTCCGGTCATAAAGCGGCTCTCATCGCTCGCCAGATAGACAACCGCATTCGCGATATCATCGGGCTCGCCGACGAATTTGAGCGGGATTTGCCGCGCGAGTTTCTCCATCAGGATGCCCTTATCGATTGCGTGCGCTTTGGCGGTGCCATCAAGGATCGGCGTATCGACAAAGGTGGGGTGCACCGAATTGCAGCGGATCTGCATGTTCATCTTCGCACAATGCAGCGCGATCGACTTTGACAGCATCCAAACGCTCGCTTTGGAGGCGTTGTAGGCGGGCATCGTGTCGCTTGCGATCAGCCCGGCAATCGAAGAGATATTGATGATCGAGCCCGGCGCGTGCTCTCGCATCAGGGGCAGAGCCTTCTGGCAGCCATGGAAGATCGAATTGACGTTGATGTCAAAGCAGCGGTTCCAGTCTTCGAACGAGCAGGTCTCGATATTGCCCGCAACGCCGATGCCGGCATTGTTGACCAGCACGTTAAGCCCGCCCATCTGCTCGCGCGCGGCATCAACGGCGGCTTCCCACTGCGCAGGGTCAGTCACATCATGCGCGAGAGCAAAGGCGGTGCCATCGCCATGCGCTGCGTTGATCATCGCGGCCGTTTCAGCAGCGCCTTCGCCGTTGATATCGGTCGCCAGCACCCGCGCGCCTTCATCAGCCAGGCGCATGCAGTGAGCGCGGCCGAGCCCTTGCGCGCCGCCGGTTACCAGCGCGAGCTTTCCTTCGCAGCGTTTCGTCATTCAATCCTCTCCCATTTGTATTTCAGGCTCCGGCTAAAAAGCCCGGTGTCATAAGCATCGCAATGCGCACATCCACCGCATGGCCTGCCTCGCGCCAATCGGCAACGAAGCGCTCCAAATCATCCAGAGCAACGCGGTGCACATCAATGTTTTCGCCCGGAAGCCCGCCGCCTGCGCTCACCTGCGTGAGCTGGCTTGCGCGCAGCAGGGTGAAACATTCCGAGACCATGCCTGGCGATGAGTAAAACTCGCCCAACACCTCCAGCTTGCCCGCGCGATAGCCGGTTTCCTCTTCGAGCTCGCGCGCTGCCGCCTCGATCGTGGGCTCGCCTTCGCTGCCTTCATCATCGCCAACAAGCCCAGCGGGGATTTCCAGGCTGAAACGCGAGAGCGGCACGCGATACTGGCTAACAAGGATCACATGGCGGCGGCCATCTGCATCATCGTCCAAAGCGATAATGGCAGCGGCGCGAATGCCACGTGCACGACCAACATATTCCCAGCGCCCGCGTGTCTTGGCCGTGATAAAGCGGCCTTCCCAGCGCACTTCTTCGGGTTTGTCCGCGTCAGAATCGCGGATCATTTGGGGCTCGCTCATGAGTGGGCGTTAGACTTCGATCAGCCGATCGGGAAGCTCGTTTTCATCGTCATCCGCGCGCGGGAAATGCTGCGAGAGGACAAAGCCCACATCCTTGACGCCCGCCGCCATGCCTTCCGCGATGCGCCCGTCTTTGATGTGGCGAAGCATATCCGCCATCGCTTCGCCCCAGATTTCAGCGGAAACCTTCTCGGCAATAGGCTCATCCGCGACGATTTCGGCGCGGTGCTCTTGCATCGAAAGATAGATAAGGATCCCGGTGCGCCCGCCCGTGCGCCCATCAGCCCCGACCTTGAAATGTTTGATCGCCTGATTGTGAACGCGCGTGGTTTTGACAGGGGAGGGGATCGCGGCGAACTTTAGCGGCTCCCACAGCTGGATCACCATTGCGATCGTGAAGCTCAAGAGCCCCAGGGCAATTGTTGCGCTCGCAAGCTCTCCCGTGGTCCAATCGTGCTGCCACCCGCCAAAGAAGGCTGCGACCACCAGATCGTCCCACAGATCAAGAAACGGCTGGGGGAGCACTGCAAAGATGCTCATGATGGTAAAGCTCGCCGCGAGCGACCACCACAGCGCGATGTCTGTGTAGCCATCAGAACGATCCGCGAGCACGGTTAGGATTTCGCCGGAGGTGTTGAGTTCGGCCTCGCCCACGGCGTCTGAGACGATTTTGTGCTGTTCGGGTGTGAGATAGCTCATTTACCAGCCTCCCGAGGCGCCGCCGCCCCCAAACGAGCCGCCCCCGCCAGAGAAGCCGCCACCAAAGCCGCCGCCCCCAAAGCCGCCACCGCCGCCCCAGCTGCTTCCGCCGCTGCCGCGTCCGCCGCCCATCGCGCCCCGCGCAATCGCCGTGCCGACTTCCCACAGAATGATATCGCGCGCGGTGCGGCCCCCGCCGCCATCGTAATCATCATCGTCATCGTCGTCGCGCTTACCGCCTCGTTTGCCCCAAGGCCCTTTGCCCTTGGCGCGGTATTTGCGCCGTCGCCGCCCGCCGCGCACGATCGGCATCACAAAGAAGAAGAACATGAAAGCGAGCCAAATCAACGTACCGACTGGGAAACCACCCTTGTCGCTGGAGCGGCGCTCGCCCGCCTCTTGCGCAACGCGCGCGGCTTCATCGGGCGGAAGCTGCAATTGCTGGATGATCGCGGCGGTGCCCGCTTGAATGCCGCCGGGCATATCGCCCTCGCGAAAGCGCGGCAGGATCTCGTGTTGGATGATGAGGGAGGAAAGCGCGTCTGTGAGATAGCCTTCGAGCCCATAGCCCACTTCGATGCGCACCTTGCGATC
>JBCBOW010000142.1:0-5484 GCA_039821045.1 Pseudomonadota bacterium | reverse complement strand
TGCGCGGCTCATCATGGCATCGAGAAGGTCAAGACCGTTGGCGATGCCTATCTTGCGGTCGCGGGCGGCAATTCCTCGCGCGATAAGGATGCGGTAAACGCGATCCAGTTTGCGCAGTGTTTGATCCGCGAAGTGCAGGCTTTGTCTGAAAGCACGGGCATTCCGGTGTCTGTGCGGGTTGGCATTCACACCGGCAATGTCGTTGGCGGCGTGGTCGGCGCGCAGCGTCTCGCTTATGATTACTGGGGTTCGACCATGAATGTCGCCAGCCGGATTGAAAGCATTGCTGAGCCGGGCACAATCACGGTTTCAGAGAGCACTTATCTTGAAGCCTTTGGCAAAATGGCCTTCTCAGAGTCACGGACCGTTGAGCTAAAAGGGGTGGGGCAACGCAAGGTTTACAAGGTCGAAAGCGCAAAGGAGCTGCAAACCGCTTGACCCGCGCCGATCCGCATAGCAGCACAGCAGCTATGATGAAGGGTGTGCTGATACTCGGACTGGTCGGAGCTTTGCTGGCGGTGCCCGAAGCGCCGCGCGCCAGTGTTGACCTGAGCGCCGGGATCGTCAGCGAAGATCCCAATCAACCGCCAGAGCACACCGCGCCTTATCCCGATCTTGCCACCGGCCAGAGCCGCAAGGAGCGCCGCGAGAGTTTCAAGCTTGGTCCGCAAATGCAGCGCGGTGTTCCTGCGCGTATGCTGCTTGAACAGAAGCGGCGGCTTGATGAGGCGCTGGCTGAAATCAAGCCGCAGCGCTCCGGCGTGATCGATGCATATGTCGTGGCGGTCGCGCTTGATAGCGATCCTGTGTTCGCTCGCGAAGCGCGCGAGGCAGGGGCGGTGCTCTCGCGGCGTTATGATGCCGATGGGCGCACGCTGGTGCTGGCCGGGCCTGATGGAAGCCGCGATGATCGCCCTCAGGGATCGATTGATGCGCTCATTGTCAGCCTTGCGCGTGTGGCTGAGCTGATGGACCCGGAAGAAGATGTGCTGGTGCTCTATTCGACCAGCCACGGCCTCGATCTGGGCCTTGCTTACCATTATGGCGATACGGGATACGGAATTCTGAGCCCGTCGCGGCTCAAATCCGTGCTCGAAGAGCTTGGGCTGAAACGTCGGATCGTCATGCTCAGCGCGTGTTTCTCCGGCGTGTTTGTTCCTGCTCTGGCAACGCCTGAAAGCGCGATTATGACGGCAGCGGCCTCCAATCGAAGCTCGTTTGGCTGCCGGGCGGAAAACGATTGGACCTTTTATGGTGATGCGCTGATCAACACCGCGCTGCGCCAACCTCAAGGGCTGGAAGACGCGGCCGCTGAGGCAACCGCTTTGGTGGCGCAGTGGGAAGCGGATCAACGCTTGCTCGCATCGCTCCCGCAAACGCGCATTGGGGAAAAGGTCAGCGAGTGGCTCCCAGCGCTCGAAGCGCGCATGCCGCAGACGACGACGCCCAAAGTGGGCAGGCCTGCCATCGGCGAGTGATCATTTGGATGCGGTCACCTTGCCCGCGTCATCTTCGCCCGCGCCCACTTCGCTTTCGTCCTCCGCTGCCCGGCGCGCTTTCACAATCGTCACCGGTTCAGCCAGCATCTGGCCTTTGAGGAACCCTTCGCCTTTGTCGGGATCGATCGGTGAGCCGTGGATCGCGGCGACCACGTCCATCCCGTCGATCACATAGCCAAACACGGCATAGCCATTGCGCCACACCGCTTCTTGTGCATCAGGCCGCGCGTCGAGCCCGGTCTGATCCTGCAACATGATCGAGAAGTCGCCATTGGCTGTGCCTGGATCGCCCATTGCCATCGAAAGCGCGCCATTGGTGTGGCTGAGCCCGGTTTGGCTCGTTGGCTCATGCGCGATGGGGGGAAGGATGCGCTTGGGATCAAACTGTGTACCCCCTTGCAACAGACCATTGGGCTTGGGTTCGCGTTCGAGCCGCATGGCGCGGTAGAACTTGGTCCCGTCAAAGCGGCCCTCTTCGACATAGCGCAGGAAATTCGCCGCTGTGATCGGCGCGCGCTCGGTCTCCAGCGCGATCGTGATGTCGCCCATACCGGTCTCGAGCACGACATTGACCGTGTCATAATTGGCAGGGGGCTCCGGCGCATCGGGCGGGGGAGGGAGCGCGGCTTCGGGCGTGTCGATTTCGAACTTCATGAGCAATGTGCGCTGGCAAGACGCTGCGCTCAGATAGGCGCAATTGCGAAAATTGTCGTCCGAGGCGAGGTAGAGAAAAGTCTTCCCATATTGCTCGCGCACGGCCAGCCCCTCGAAATTGTCGAGCGACAGCGGGGTGTCGAGCACGGCCAGCGTTTCGCTGCCCTCATCGGTGAGTTTCACGATCGCGGCGCGGTTGCCATAGCCCGGCTTGTAGCTGCGAAAGAGCACATAGCATGCGCCGTCAGATGCGCAGGCTGCATCTGTGGGCGCGCCGCCATGTTCTGCCAGAGCGGGCGGGGCAGGGAGAGCAAAACGCTCAGCGCCTGCGTCATTGATCCGCACGCAATTGGGGCGCGCTGTCTCCTGGGCCCATTCACCACAGGCGAGCAGTGCGCCGCTGGGCAGCGTTGCAAAGGTTTCAAGGCCTCCATTGGGCTCAGCATCAGCGACGAGATCGTCCGCATCGGTGGGAAACGGGGCCGCTTCAAAGCCGAGCGTCTCGTAGCGCCACACGCGATGATCCTGCTCAAAGCTCACCAGCCAATCGCCGCCCGCGCCCTTGGTGATCGCCTCGGCATCCGCGGCGAGCTTTTTCTTGAGCTTTTTGCCTTTCTCATCGCGCAAAGTGCCGATTGTGATCCCGGTTAGATCAAGCAGCTGCGCGTTGCTTTCATCGGGCGTGATGATCAGCCAGCGCCCATCATCGGTGATCGCGTAAAGGTCGCTCGCGTTCCATTCGAGCCCGGAAATGCCGCCGATCTTGGCCTCGCCCGGATCCAAGACAAGCCCACCGCGATAGATCAGACGATCGACCTTTGCGGTATCAGCGCCCGCCTCCAGCGCGATCGGCTCGGTGATCGGGTAAATCTCTTCTTCCGCTGCGAGCGGTGCGGCAAGAGCCAATCCAGCGAGCGTGCCGAGCACGGCCAAGGGGGTACGAGCGATCCATGTCATTCGTCCGGTGATATATGCTGCTCAAAGAAGAGCAAGGTGCGAAGGGCGCTGTTCATCGAGCGGCAATGTTTACATCCGTAATCGTTGTGACTACAGACGTAATCAAGCGAAGGGAGGCCAGCTTGAGCGAAGCTGACAACAGACCGGAACGGATTAGCGAAGCGGAACACGCTGTGATGGAGGTCCTGTGGGATCATGGCACGGCAAGCGCGGCTGATGTGTGCGATCAAGTCTGCGAGCAACGCGGGTGGAGCCTGGCGACCGTCAAGACACTGCTCTCGCGCCTCGTGCAGAAGAGAGCGATTGCTAGCCAGCCTGACGGGCGCCGGTTTCTCTATTCGCCGCTGATCGAGCGCGCGGAGTATGTCGGCGGCGAATCGCGCCGCTTGGTTGATCGCTTGTTTGGCGGAAAGGCTGCCTCGCTGGTTGCGCATCTCGCTGAGAGCGAAGCGCTGAGCGAGGAGGATCTCTCAGAGATTGAAGCCCTGTTGAAGGAGCTCAAGCAATGATTGCATGGGCTTTTGAAACGCTCCTCTGGACCGCTTTCCTCATCGCATTCGTCTTGGTGGTGCGCCGCCCGGTCGCGCGCTGGTTTGGCCCGCAGGTGGCTTATGCCTTGTGGCTCATCCCGGCGTTGCGCCTGGTTTTGCCCCCCATCCAGCTTCCAGCCTGGATGCGGCTGACTGAAGCGCCTCCTGAAGCGGCGCCTGAAGCCATCCCGACAACCGAATTCCTCATCCTTGAGCCCTCAACCATGTCAGGTGCGAATCCCCTTGCATCCGGGGCTCAAGAGGCGGCGGCGTCCGATGCATCTACGGTTTTTTCTTGGTTACCCCTTGATGCTGCATCACTTATCGAGGCCAGCCTGGGCCTGTGGCTCATCGGCGCCGCCATTTTCCTTTACCTGCGCTTTTCCGCCTATTTCCGCTTGCGCTCAGAATTGCTCGATGGTTCGCGAGAGCTCGGCCGCGAGGGCAATGTGCGCCTGGTGGAAACACCCGGAACGCAGGCGCCGCTCGCCTTCGGAGTGATCGATAAAGTCATCGCGCTGCCTGAAGGCTTTCTCGCGCAGCCAGACCGCACCGCGCGCGATCTCGCGCTGGCGCATGAGATGGCGCACCACGAGGGACGCGATCTGCTGATCAACATCCTGGTGCAACCGCTGTTTGCGCTGCACTGGTTCAATCCGCTTTGCCACTATGGATGGCTCGCGCTGCGGCGCGATCAGGAAGCCGCCTGTGATGCGCGCGTTGTTGCCGCAAAGCCCGCTCAAGAACGCGAGGCATACGCCAACCTTATCGTTACCTTTGCCGCCGGGCCTAATGTCGCGCTTGCCGCGCCGATGGCCTGCCCGGTTCTGGGTGAGAAAAGCATAATCCACCGCCTAAGGAGCTTGAAAATGTCCGATACCTCACAGCGTCGCCGCATTACGGGTCGCCTCATGCTGGGCGCTGCTGTTCTGGCGCTGCCGCTAACGGCAACGATCAGCTATGCAGCGAGCGAAGTTCCCGCTGCGCCAGCGCCGCCAGCTCCTCCCGTTGCACCCAGTGTGGCGGTGACGCCGCCAGCACCTCCGGCCGCGCCTGTGCCGCCAGCGCCGCCTGTGGTGACATCTGCTGCGGCTGTGTCTGATCAGGAGACGATCATTATCGTTGATCCCGAGACAGGCGAAGCGCGCACGCCGGACGGTGATGAAGTGGCTGACGTATCGGTGATCATCAAAGACAATCAGGAAATCGATGAAGACGTCGAATTCCGCTCCGTCCGCGTGTTCAACCGCAGGCAAGCGATGAGCCAGGAAGATATCGATAGTGTGCTCAGCTCGGTCGAGCTTAGCCTTACTCAAGCCAATGACATGATCGAAGATATCCCGGAGATGATCGAGGAAGCGCTTGAAGAAGCCGAAAAGCGCCAAGGTCGCACGATTGTGAAGATGGAATGCGATGACAACGCCACAGAAATCGCCACGACCTTCGAAAAGAGCGACAACACGCGCGTCGTGAAGATCTGTCAGCGCCTGATCATGGCTGAAGCGCTTTCCGGTCTGCGTGAGGCCCGCAATGAGATCGCCCGCAGCCGCGAAATGAGTGAGCGCAGGCAAAAAGAGACGCTGCGTGCGCTTGATCGGCAGATTGAGCGTTGGGAAAGCCCGGAAGGCTGAGCCGCTTCACGCGCGGCGCACTGTTCACCGCAACACGCCGGCACGAGGGCTCAAATCCCTTGTGCCGGTTTTTCTTTGCGCGCTGGATTCAGGTGCTTGGGCTTATTCGCTTTGCGCCGCATCAGAGTCTGGTTTCGGGCGCGCGGGGTAGGAGCAGCCACGCTGCAGACCCAGCCCTTTAAGAAAACCGCGTCGCACCATCCCGCCTGCAAT
>JBCBOW010000141.1:0-5500 GCA_039821045.1 Pseudomonadota bacterium | reverse complement strand
AGGCTCGGCGAGCAGGCGCAAGAAATACGGACGCGCAGCCGCTGCCATAAAGGCTGCGATCATGCCGCTTGCTTGCGCTTGGTTCGCTCGGATTTGCGCACGATTGCGCTGAGCCCCTTGGTGAGCTGGTATAGGCCATTGAGGCGGCTTTGCGGGTCCCCCCAAGCGCGGTTGATCACGAGTTTCATATCAGGGCGCAGCTTGGCCGTGCCCTTGAGCTTATCGACATAGGCAACGAGCCCCGGCCCATCGGGGAAGTCGTCATTATGGAAGCTCACCAGCGTGCCGCGCGCGCCGACATCGATCTTGGCAATATTGGCCTCGATCGCCTGATGCTTGATCTCTATCAACCGTACGAGGTTTTGCGTGGGGCTGGGCAGATCGCCAAACCGGTCAATCATTTCAGCGGCGAGGCTTTCGATTTCGGCCTTGTCTTGCGCCTGGTTTAAGCGCCGATAGAGCGCCATGCGCACTGCGAGATCAGGCACATAGTCTTCCGGGATCATGATCGGCGCATCGACCGTGATTTGCGGGGAAACTTTGTCCTTGGCTGCCTCCAGGCCCATCTCGCCTGCCTTGGCTGCGAGGATCGCGTCTTCGAGCATCGATTGGTAAAGCTCAAATCCGACTTCACGAATATGGCCTGATTGTTCATCGCCCAAGAGATTGCCTGCCCCGCGAATGTCCAGATCGTGCGAAGCGAGCTGGAAGCCTGCACCCAGAGAATCGAGATCGCTCAGCACTTTGAGGCGCTTTTCAGCGACTTCGGAAAGCTGGGTGTCTGCCGGCGTTGTCAGATAGGCATAGGCGCGAATCTTTGAGCGGCCCACGCGCCCGCGCAGCTGGTAAAGCTGAGCCAGACCAAAGCGATCCGCGCGGTGAATGATGATCGTGTTGGCGCTGGGGATGTCGAGCCCGCTTTCAACGATCGTGGTCGAGAGCAGCACATCATACTTTTTGTCGTAGAACGCGCTCATTCGCTCCTCGACTTCGCCTGCGCCCATCTGGCCGTGCGCGGAGACGGTCTTCACTTCGGGCACATTCTCGCGCAGCCATTCCTCCAGCGGCTCCATATCGGAGATGCGGGGCACGACGATAAAGCTCTGACCGCCGCGATGGTGTTCGCGCAGCAAGGCCTCGCGCAAGACCATATCGTCCCACTCCATCACATAGGTGCGCACCGCCAGGCGATCGACCGGCGGGGTCTGGATGGTGGAGAGTTCGCGCAGTCCGGTCATCGCCATCTGGAGCGTGCGCGGGATCGGCGTCGCTGTGAGCGTAAGCATGTGGACGTCCGCGCGCAGCTGTTTGAGCTTTTCCTTGTGCGTGACGCCGAAGCGCTGCTCTTCGTCGACAATCACAAGGCCCAAATTCTTGAATTCGGTTGATTTTGAGAGAATCGCATGCGTGCCGACCACCAGATCGACTGTGCCATTGGCCAGGCCCTCGCGGGTCTCTCCTGCCTCTTTCGATGAGACCAGCCGCGAGAGCCGTCCGACCTTCAGCGGGAAGCCAGCGAAGCGGGTGCTGAAATTCTGGAAGTGCTGACGAGCGAGCAATGTAGTGGGCGCTACAATCGCGACCTGCTGCCCGCTCATCGCTGCGACAAAGGCTGCTCGCAGGGCGACTTCGGTTTTGCCGAAACCGACATCGCCGCACACGAGGCGGTCCATCGGTTTGCCGCTTTCCAGATCGCGCAAGACATCCGCGATGGCTGCGTCCTGATCCTCGGTTTCCTCCCATGGAAAACGGTCAACAAACTGGTTGAAGCTCGCTTCTTCGGCTTCGAATACGGGCGCTTTCTTGAGCGCGCGCTCAGCCGCGACCTTCATCAATTCGCCAGCAATTGCGGTGATCCGCTCCTTGAGGCGAGCGCGGCGCTTTTGCCATGCTTCGCCGCCCAGTCTATCGAGCGCAACCGCTTCTTCGGATGAACCATAACGGGTGAGCACATCGATATTCTCAACCGGAATGAAGAGCTTGTCGCCCCCGTGATATTCAAGCGCGACACAATCGTGCTGGCTCTTGCCCACGGTGATCGGATCAAGGCCGAGATATTTGCCGATCCCATGCTCGACGTGAACAACCAGATCGCCGCGCGCGAGCGCTTGAAGTTCCGCGAGAAAGGCATCGGCATCCTTGCGCTTCTTCTTGCGGCGCACGAGCCTGTCACCCAGCACGTCTTGTTCGGTGACAAGCTCCAGCGTCTCATTGGCAAAGCCCGTATCAAGCGGGAGCACCATGATAGCGAGCGTGCCTTTCGCCGCCAGCCCGAGCGCTTCCTGCCAGGTCTCGGCATGGGCGGCGGCAAGTCCTGCTTCCTCCAGGATTGAGCCGATGCGCTTGGCAGAGCCCTTCGAATAAGCGGCGAGCAGCGGTTTGCGACCTGCTTTTGCGATGCTCTTGAGGTGCGCGGCGGCGGCATCGTAAACGTTTTCGCCGCGGCTGCGCTCCGGTGTGAAGTCGCGTGCAGCGCTGAAGCCAAAGTCGAGGCTGGTGCTGCTATCAGGCGCGGCGAAGATCTGGGCGCGGTGAGCATTTGCACTCGCGAGCGCTTGGTCGAACTCGTCCTTGCTAAGATACAGTTGATCCGTGGCGAGCGGGCGGTAACTGCCGGTCTTGTCGCTGGCGACGCTTTTGCGCTGTTCGTGATAATCGGCAATGTCGGATACGCGCTCCTCCGCAGCGCCGATGGCGCCTTGTTCGATGATGATCACGTCATCAGCATCGAGGTGGTCAAACACGCTCGAGAGGCGCTCTTCGAACAGCGGCAGCCAGTGTTCCATGCCAGCCAGCCGCCGCCCATCGCTCACCGCTTCATAAAGCGGGTCTTGCGTCGCCGCAGCGCCAAAGCGCTCCCGATATCGGGTGCGGAAACGCTTGATGCTCTCCTCGTCAACCAAGGCTTCCGAGGCAGGCAAAAGCAAGTGCTCAGACAGCCGCCCGGTTGAGCGCTGCGTGGTCGGATCAAACAGGCGCAGGCTCTCCAGTTCATCGCCGAAGAAATCAAGCCGCAGGCCTTCGTCAAGCGATGAGGGGAAGATGTCGACAATCGAGCCGCGCACGGCAAATTCGCCATGATCCACCACAGTATCGGTGCGGGTGTAGCCCTGGCGGGTGAGCAGTGCGGCCAAGCTCTCATGCCCGATCGTGGTCCCCGGTTTGAACGTGCGCACGCTCTCGCGGATGCGAAACGGGGTGAGGACGCGTTGGAGAGCGGCGTTGACTGTGGTGACAAGCAATTGCGAGCCCGACGCGGGATATTGCAGCTTGAACAAAGCAGAGAGCCGCGCGGCGCTGATCGAAAGCGCGGGAGAGGCGCGATCATAGGGCAGGCAGTCCCACGCTGGGAATTCAAGCACTTCGATCTCAGGCGCAAAGAAGCGCGCGGCTTCGGCAACACTGCGCATGGCTGCATCATCCGGCGCGATGAACACCGCGCGCTTTTTGGCCGCGCGCGCAAGATCGCTCAGGATAAGCGGTTGGCTCCCGCGCGGCAGCGATGAAAGCGTGAGCGGGGCGTGTGCGGAAAGGATGCGGGAGAGATCAGGCATGGTTGCTCGTTAAAGGGCAAAAGCCCCGCTGCGTTCCCGCACGAGGCTTATTGCGTCAGATTGTGCCGCTGCGCCTAGCGCGGAATGCTGACGTAATCGAGCTTCATCATCGCATCGATTTGAGCGCCAGCGAACTTTTCCGGCACCTCTTGCGTCTTGAGCGCCCAAGCCATGATGTCGACATCGTCTTCAGCCAGCAGATCTTCAAACCATTCCAGCTCTGCCTCGCCCCAATCAGCTGAATAACGGTCAAAAAACCCGCCGATCATATAGTCCGCCTCGCGTGTGCCGCGATGCCAGGCGCGAAACTTTGCGCGCGCCAAGCGCTCTTCAAATGTGGGCATTTGTGTCATGCCGATGGGCCTAAGACACTCGCCATGGGACTGCAAGCGGGTATAGACTTAGGCCAAATGCGGCCTGAAATTCTCAACGATCTGTTTGCAGACAGCACCGGGCTCACCGGCGTTGGGCCAAAGCTTGCCAAGCCGCTGGAAAAGCTTGGCCTCACGCGGGTGAAGGACTTCGCATACCATCTGCCAGAGCGGTTTGTGCAGCGCCGCGCGATCGCCAATCTTGATGAAGGTGGCGAGGGCGAACAAGTCATCGTTGCGCTTACACCGACCGAGCATCGCGCGCCGCGCAATCCCGGGCGCGGCCCATATCAGGTGCTCTCGCAAGATGATGCCGGCAATATTGCCGCGCTGACCTATTTTGGCCGCGCCTCCTACACGGCGAAAAAGCAGCTCCCCGTGGGCGAAAAGCGCTGGGTCGCCGGGCGGCTCGATCGCTATGGGGACATGCTTCAGATCGTCCATCCCGATCATGTCGAGACCTCATCCTCAGCGCATATGGGGCGCCTTTCTGAACCGGTCTATGCTTTGTCTGAAGGTCTCACTCAGCCGCGGATTGCTGGGCTGATCGAGCAAGCGCTTGAGAAGTGTCCTGAGCTGCCTGAATGGATTGAGCCAAGCCAGCTGGAGCGCGAAGGGTGGCCGAGTTGGCGAGATGCGTTGCAGCTCGCTCACAAAGGGGAACACAAAGCCGCGCGGGACAGGCTTGCCTATGATGAGCTGCTCGCAAATTCGCTCGCTTTGTTGCTGGTCAAGGCGGAAGGGCGGCGACGCAAAGGGCAGTCTCTGGCGGGCGATGGGGCGTTGCGCGCGCGGCTCAACCTGCCGTTTGAGATGACGGGTGCCCAGAAGCGCTCGATCACAGAGATTGAAGGCGACCTTGCGCAAGAGGCGCCGATGCTGCGGTTGCTCCAAGGCGATGTTGGCGCGGGCAAAACGGTGGTCGCGCTCGCGGCGATGCTGATCGCGTGCGAGGCCGGCAAGCAAGCCGCGATGCTCGCGCCGACCGAAATTCTCGCACGCCAGCATTTTGAGACATTGCGCGCGATGGCTGCGCCCACGGGGGTTGAAGTTGCGCTGCTCACCGGACGTGCCAAGGGCCGCGAGCGCGAGAGCATCCTGATGGGCCTGCTCGATGGCTCGATTGACATTCTGGTCGGCACGCATGCGATCTTTCAGGACAGCGTTGCCTATCGCGATCTGGGTCTCGTTGTGATTGATGAGCAGCATCGCTTTGGCGTCGCGCAGCGTCTGGCTTTAGCGGGCAAGGGCAAGCGTGCGCCGCACACGCTGGCGATGACGGCAACACCGATCCCGCGATCGCTGACGCTGGCGCAATATGGCGAGATGGATGTGAGCCGCCTGGATGAGCTGCCCCCTGGGCGTCAGGCGATCGATACGCGCGTGGTCGCGCAAGAGCGCATGGAAGACGTTATCGCGGGTGTCGAGCGCCATCTCGCAAGCGGGCAGCAGGCCTATTGGGTCTGCCCCATGGTTCGCGACAGCGAGGTTGCAGATATCGCAGCTGCCGAAGCGCGCTATGCAGCGCTCAAGGAACGGTTTGGCGATGCCGTGACGCTTGTACACGGACAGCTG
>JBCBOW010000140.1:0-5506 GCA_039821045.1 Pseudomonadota bacterium | reverse complement strand
CAAACAGACCGATTTTGACAAGATGCGAGCCGCAAACAATGGTAAGGGCTCCATCACACCGCTTGCGATGGATGTCACCGATACCGAGCAACTCGAAGCAGCTGCACAGACCATCGCTGAGGTCTCCGGTGAGGGCGGCGTAAAGGGCATAATCACCTGTCAGGGACTGACGCCGAGCAATTTCATCGAGTTCTTCGAGATCGATCAGCTCAACGCGGCCTATGATGTCCAGCTCAACGGCAATATCCGCATGTTCCAGGCGTTTGCCAAAATGCTGCGCACCAATGGCGATGCGCGCTTTGTGATGCTTTCGTCGCCCATGAACCACCTGGGCCTGCCAACGATGGGATCGAATGCGCTCAACCGGGGGGCGACGGAAGGGCTTGCCAACACCCTGCGCCTCGAGACGGCGGGGCAAGGCATCCACGTATCGGTGATATGGCCGCTCGGCATTCGAGGTGGTACCGTAGCCGAGGTGGAAGAGCAGCTGGCAGCAATCGGTCAAAAGACCCAGGAAGACCCTGACTGGATGCCCTATGCGAGCGCTTTCGACGCCTTTATGAAATTCAAGGCTTCGATGGCATGGGACACGGGAGAATTCGGTCCGGAAGTCGTAATCCCAGCGGCCTTGGACGCTCTTACGAGCATGGCTCCAGAGTTCCGCTATACAGTCGGGAAGGGACCGGCTGGAAATGCGCTACCGCCGCCCAGCCGCGGCTTTTACGACGCCTATCTGGCCAGTTTTACTTTGTAATCAGGGCAAAGCGTTCGCTGGCGATAAAGACAGACATGCCCCAACCCTTTCGAAGTTCGGACCGACTCAGGGCGTATCTGGCGCATCCCCTGGTCTTCTATGGCTCGGGCGCAACATTTGTTCTGTTTCAAGTCCACTTTTTCACCGACGCCATACCTGCGTTGAACACGCGCTTATCCGCGGGCGGAACAATCCTCGACATGCGAATGCCATTTGTCTCAGGCGCGGGTTTGCCGGGCTGGGATGGGACCCTCGCGCATCAACTGCTCAGCGAACTTGGTTCGGCTGGACGAGCAGATTACCATCGATTTCTGACGACGACTGATATGGCGTTTGCTGCTTTCGTTAGTCCGATTTTCTTCATAAGCGTCCTTGCAAGGGCTTGGTCCGGACGTGTCTTTGTGATGGGGGCGTCCGTTGGTGTTTTCGACGTGCTCGAAAACCTAACTGTTGCGGAGATTCTCAAGTCTTATCCAGCTAGGTCAGTCTTGGCTGAGACTTGGGGGCCGTGGTTCTCGTTCGGGAAATTTTTGGCGCTAGCTCTTGTGATAACTGCAATCGTCTCCGCGGCGTTTTGGAACCGCCGACCTTGCCCTAAACGCACATGATAGGGCCTCGATTCACTATCCAGTCAAGCACTGCAATAGTGCAACAGCCGATGTCCGCCCCCACCTCCAGCATCCGACGTTTCGAGACGGCTCAATTTGGATCGCAAGCGAACATCAGCCTCACCTTTAGCTCTGCTGTGGCCTCGCCCGCTGCTCGCATCGCCCCGACTTTCCTACGCTGGCTGAAAATGCGATAGAACCGGTCATGGAAAGACCCGCGCCCGCCCCTCTTCAATCGCCTCACTCGATTAATATGCGGCTTGGTGATCGATTGGTTTTTTGCGCTATAACAGTGTGCCAGGTGTGTCACACGTTCTCTGCGTGCGACGAGTTGAGCGAAAGATCGGTGCGATGACGGACCTCGTTCTTGCGACAGATGATGCGGGCGGGCCGGAGATCTTTGCCTCGCTTCAAGGCGAGGGACCAAGCGCCGGCACCCCTGTCGCCTTCATCCGCCTCTCGCGCTGCAATCTCGCGTGCACCTGGTGTGACACCGCCTATACGTGGCGCTTCGAAGGCGACAATCGGCCCCATCGCGATGGCGCGACCTATGAACGCCGTGCCAACCAGATCGCGGTCTCCCCCGCCAAGGCAGCAGCGAAGATCGCAGCCCTGGGGCAAAAGCGGCTGGTCATAACCGGGGGCGAGCCTTTGATGCAGTGTGGTGCGCTGGCGGATATGCTGGCGATCCTGCCCGATATCGAGGTTGAGATCGAAACCAACGGCACAACGCGGGCCAACAGCCATGTCGATATCCGCGTTGATCAGTACAATGTCAGCCCCAAGCTTGCCCATTCGGGCAATGCGGCAGACCTCGCGCTGATCCCCGAGCGGCTGGACTATTACGCCTGCGATCCGCGCGCATTTTTCAAGTTTGTGATCGCTCACCCAAGCGATGTGGACGAGGTGCTTGGCCTGGTGCGCGACTATATAATCCCGCGCGGGCGCGTGTTTCTGATGGCGGAGGGCACCACGAGCGCTGCCCTGCGCGCGCGGCAGGAATGGCTGACCAAGCTGTGCCTGGCGCACGGATTTCGAATGTCAGACCGGCTGCACATCCACCTTTATGGAGATACGCGGGGGACGTGATTGGCTTTGCGCACGCCCGACCGAGTGCCCGCAGGTGCTCCGCAGCGAAGCGGAAGGAGCAGCACCGAGGACGCTCGCCCGGATGGGCGAGCGCAATGCCAAAACCTTTACCCCTGGCTGCGCCAGCGCTGGACAACCCGCTCGACGAGCTCCTCTTCCTCGCCGGACCGGTTCCAAAGCTCGACAAAGCTGGGGTCTTCGGAAGCGGGGCGCTTGTGCTCTTCGAGGGTGTCAAAGCTCACCCGGATCGGGATCGCCACGCCCTCGCCGCAGATGATGCATTCGCGGTTGCGCAGCGCGGGGATCGAATCGAGGAAGCCGCGCGAGCCTTCGGGCATGGCCGAGCGCACAAACGCCTGGTCGCGATCGTTGTTAAGCCGCATCGAGATGATCGTGCCGCATTGCGAAAGCACGCCTTCGGCAAGGTCAGAAGGGCGCTGTGTGATGAGGCCAAGGCTGATCCCGTATTTGCGGCCTTCCTTGGCGATCCGGCTGAGCACCCGGCCCACCGAAGAACCATCCGCGTTCTTCTCATTGGGCACGTAGCGGTGAGCCTCTTCGCACACGAGCAGGATCGGGCTGGTCGCCTCCTCGCGGCCCCAGATCGCAAAATCAAACACCAGCCGCGAAAGGACCGCGACCACAGTGGAGGTGATGTCTGAGGGGACGCCCGAGACGTCAATGATCGAGATCGGCTTGCCATCGCCGGGCATGCGGAAGACCTTCGAGATGAAGTCGGTCATCGTATCGCCAACGAGCATGCCGGAGAACATGAACTGGTAGCGCGGATCACCCTTGAGCTCTTCGAGCTTGCCCTTGATCCGCATGTAGGGCGCAGAAGAGGTCGCCTTGTCGAGCTTGCCCATCTCATCCTGGATAATGTTGGAAAGATCGGAGAGCAGATAGGGAATGGGCGAATCGACCGTGATCTTACCCATCGTCTCAGCCAGCCGGTTCTTCGAACGCGAGGCAAGCAGGCACTTGGCGAGGATGTCCATATCCACCTGCCGCTCATTGCCATCGCTGGTGAGCAAGACCTCGCAATGCTCCTCGAAGTTCATCAGCCAATAGGGCATTTGCAGGTTCGAGACGTCAAGGATGCGACCGGTCTGGCGGAAGGCCGCGGAATACTCACCGTGAGGGTCAATCATCACGACGTGGCCCTTGGGCGCGGCCTCGCAGATGCGGTGGAGGATGAGCGCGGCGCTGGTGGACTTACCCGTGCCGGTCGATCCGAGCAGGGCAAAGTGCTTGCCCAGCATCGCATCGATGTAGAGCCCGGCGCGGATGTCCTTGGTGGGGAAGACCTTGCCGATGGTGATATTGGCACGCCCATCGCTCGCATAGATCTGGCGCAAGTCTGCGGTGGTGGCCGGAAAGACCATGGCGCCCGGAATGGGATAGCGGGTCACACCGCGCTTGAAGCCATGGATGCGGCCCGTCAGCTTCTCTTCAGAGCCTTCGCCCAGGAAATCGATATTGGCGATGATCCCGCCTTCGGTGCGGCGATCCTTGCGCTGGTTGCGCACGCTGGCGAGCAGCCACGCATCGCCGACGCGGATCTTGATCTGGCTGCCCACCTGGCCCGCGAGCGCGATCGAGGGGTCAGCGTCTTCCATGCATTCGTTGATGCGTTGGAGATCGAAGGCGACTTGCGAACCAGCGCCCGAGATCTCAAGCACCACACCGATTGGCGATCTCGCGTTCTGCGCGCTCAGCGCCTCGGCGCTGCGTTGATCCTGCGCCGTATTATCGCCCGCATCAGGTCCGCAGGTTGGACCTGTAAAGCGTTCAAACCCTTGCTGGGCGTTGTGGTCCATGTCAGCAATCCCACTGGAAGGTGTAGTACGCTGACGTTTGGCTCAACGAGGTTAAGAACGCGTCAAGATTGTCTCGATGCGGCTCTGCACAAAGTTCGAGGCTGCCTTGAACATCGGGCCAGCGCCGCCTCCAGCGACAACGCCCATCATGATCGAAAGCGCGATCGCGATCATGCCATATCTCAGCGAGTTACGCTGCGCCTCCTGTACAACGCGCCCTTCAAGCCCGGCCTTCACCACGTCGATCTTCGCCGTTGCACTGGCAAGCACGCGGCCTCCGGCAATCGCAAACGTCTCTGCGGTGTAAGGCCCGGTGGTAACATTGGAAGGCAGGGCAATACGCGCCTGGTAGAGAACGCCTTCGCTGATCCGCACGCCGCCCGGCTTCTCACTGTAGAGCCCTTGGCGCTGGCGCATATCCACCAGCCCGCGGGCAAAGCGCGCTTGCACTTCGGGCTCGATCGCGCCGGTAGGGCTCAGCTGAATGAAGCGCGTGCCCAGTTCATAGATGGCAGCGGTCCGCTCATCGACGATGTCTTCAATCGGCTTAGAGGAAGCGACGGCAAAGAACGAAGGCGCAGAGCGAAAATCGCTCGAACCTGCGTTCATCCAGATGCCGGCGATGCGCTCCTTCTCGCGCAGGCGGATGGGCTCTGATGGGCCCTTGAGCACAACGGCGATGTCGTACTCGGTGCGCTCGCGCCCGGCCCCTGCGCCCGGATCAATGATGGCGCCATAGAGCAGCAGGTTGGCCCCGGTGAAGCCTTGGCGCACTTCAATGCGCGACTGGCTCACCTCTGGCACCAAAATCGGCTCGCGCTGCGCCGACAAGGTGAGCCCGGCAAAGATCACGAACAGCGCGGGGCAAAGCGAGGCAGTCCGCCGCATCACAGCGGGTTGACCGTGTATATCTCATCGGGTTGCACGCCGAGGCCCCACAGCATCCGCAGCGCAACCACGATCACGATCGCGGCGAGCAGCAGCCGCAAGACCTCAGGCCGCGCCTTCATCGCGATCTGGGTACCAAACTGAGCGCCAAGCACTGATCCCAAGAGGAGCAGACCGGCGAGCACGATGTCGACCGCCTTGGTCGTGAGCGCGTGCGTCATCGTTGTCGCCATAGTAACAAACAGGATCTGAAACAGCGAGGTGCCCACCACCACATTGCCGCTCATCCCAAGGATGTAGAGCATCGCTGGCACCAGCATAAAGCCCCCGCCCACGCCCATCAGCAT
>JBCBOW010000139.1:0-5512 GCA_039821045.1 Pseudomonadota bacterium | reverse complement strand
CGAAGGGGAGCATGCCGGTGCGGTGCGGATCGGTGTCTGACCAGATGTGCGAGCGATAGGAGAGATAGCCGTTGGGCTTGCCTTCTGTAAAAGGCGAATTGGCAAACAGAGCGGTCGCCAGAGGCTGCAAGGCCAAGCCAACGCGGAACTTCTTCACCATGTCCGCCTCGCTCGAATAATCGAGATTGACCTGAATGGTGCAGGTGCGCAGCATCATGTCCAAGCCGAGCGAACCCACGCGCGGCATGTGGTTCATCATGATCTTGTAGCGGCCCTTGGGCATCACGGGGAGCTCTTCGCGGGTCTTATCAGGCCACATGCCAAGGCCGAGATAGCTCACTCCCAGCCGTTCACCGATCGCTTTCACCTGCTCAAGATGGCGACCCGTTTCTGCGCAGGTTTCGTGCAGGTTTGTGAGCGGTGCGCCCGAGAGTTCGAGCTGCCCGGCGGGCTCCAGGCTGACCGTACCATCTTCGCCCTTCATCGCGATGACGTTTCCGTTTTCCTCGATCGGCTCCCAGCCAAACTCCTTGAGGCTGAGCAGGATCGAGCGGATACCGGCGTCTTCATCATAGCTTGGCGCGCGGCGATCGGAGCGGTGATAGACGAACTTTTCGTGCTCGGTGCCGATCCGCCAATCGGACTTGGGCTTCTCGCCGCGCTGCATGGGCGCAATGAGATCAGCCATGCCGCCAATGATGGGTTCCGGTGCGCCGGAGGTTTCTCTGGTGCTCATTAAGCCCTCCCAATTGGCTTGGCTTTAGGCGGCACCATGCGCGCTGGGAAGCATAGATTGCGTTTTGAGACCGGAAGTCAATCTTGCCTATCAAGGTGTTGAGACCAATCGCCCGCGGCTGCCATCCACACAGATAGAGCGGCGATGGCTGCCGTTTCGCCGCGCAATATGCGGGGGCCAAGCGAGATCGGGCGCGCTTGTGCGTGAGCGCGGATCGCGGCGCGCTCGGCATCGTCAAACCCGCCTTCGGGCCCGATCAGGATGCCCGCCGGGGCTCCGTGTGCCGCAAAAGCCTCGCGCGCGGACTCGCCGCCCAGCTCATCAGCAAAGAACAGCGCGCGGTTCTCGGGCCAATCGCGCAGCAGCGCCTCAAGCCTCATTGGTTCAGCGAGCTCGGGCAGCGCGGTGCGCGCGCATTGCTCTGCGGCCTCCGTCGTAATCGTCTGGGCGCGGCTCATATTGAGCTTGTCCGCAACGCAGCGCCGCGTGATCACCGGCTGGATGCGGGCAGCGCCAAGCTCGGTCGCCTTCTCGAGTACCAGATCGAACCGGTCTTTCTTCAGGAGGGCAGGGCAAAGCCACAGATCGGGCACCTTCTCGCGCGGACGCAGGTGTTCAACGATTTCGAGCCGCACCGCGCGCTTGCTCACGTCGAGTACGCGCGCGGCCCATTCGCCCGTTTGGTTGTCGCACAGGATCGCAGTGTCATCAGGCGCCACCCGCATAACCCGCCCGAGATAATGAGCATGGGCTCCATCAATCTCCAGCGGAAGGCCTGCCTCGAGCCGATGCTCAACAAACAGACGCGGCGCGGACTTCGGCGGCCAGGCGGGGGTAGCGGGCATGGCTTTCCCCTAGTCGCGCACGGCGCTAGGGAGCAAGTCATGACTCAAACCGTCGTGCCTGATAGCGAACATCGCTCGCTTGTAGAGCGCCTGCCGCAATTGCCCCGCGATTTGGCGCAATTGGCGCGGTTTGATCGCCCGATCGGGTGGTGGCTGCTCTTTTGGCCTTGCGCTTTTGGCGTTTGGTTGGCCGGGGCGGGGTGGCAGGTGGAACTGCTCGCCTGGATGCTGCTCGGCGCCATTGCGATGCGCGGGGCAGGCTGCGTGTACAACGATATCGTTGATGCTGACCTAGACAGCAAAGTGGCGCGCACCGCCGCGCGGCCGGTGGCGAGCGGGCGCGTGTCCAAAAAGGTCGCCTGGGGATGGCTCTTCGCGCTGTGCATGGTCGGGCTGCTCGTGCTGCTCCAATTGCGCTGGCAAGCGCAATTGGTCGCTTTGGCTAGCCTCGCGCTGGTGGCGGCCTACCCCTTCATGAAGCGCATCACATGGTGGCCGCAGGCATGGCTGGGCATGGTCTTCAATTGGGGCCTGCTGGTCGGGTGGACGCAGCTGCGGTTCGACAATTGGGACGCGCTCGCCTGCATCTACGCCGGGTGCATCGCCTGGGTCATCGGGTTTGACACGATCTACGCGCTGCAAGACCGCGAGGATGATGCGCTGGTGGGCATCAAATCCTCCGCGCTTCGCATGGGCGGCGCGGTAAAGGCCGGGGTGGCGAGCTTCTATACGGCGACCATCGCTTTATGGGCGCTGGGCTTTTGGCTCTACCGCGCGGATTGGATTGCGCTCCTGGCGCTCATCCCGGTCGCGGCGCACCTCCTCTGGCAAGTCACAACGCTTGATCCCAACGATGCCGTCAACCCGCTCGCGCGCTTTCGCTCCAACCGTTTGGCAGGGGCGCTGATGGCGGCGGCGTGTTTCGTGGTCGGCAATGCCGGTGTCTGACAAGAGGAGCGCCAGCTAATGTGCAATCTCTACCGCATGACCAAAAACAAGGACGAGGTCGCCAAATGGTTTGACGCGGTCGAGGCGCTGGGCGGGGCCAATTACGCCGAAGAGGTTTACCCCGGCTATCCCGGGCTGGTCGTGGCTGAGGGCAATAGGCTGTGCCAGATGGTCTGGGGCTTCCCACTGGTGATTAAGGGCAAGAGCGGCCAGCCCTTAAAGCCCAAGCCGGTCAACAACGCGCGCACTGACAAACTCGACAGTTTTTTCTGGCGCTATTCTTTCGAAGAGCGCCGCTGCCTGATCCCCTTGAGCGCGTGGGCCGAAGCGCAAGGGCCCAAGGGCGCCAAGACCCGCACTTGGATGTCGCTGCCTCCAAGAGACGGTGACGCACCGCTGTTCGCCGCCGCCGGGGTCTGGCGGGAAAGCGACGAGTTTGGCACCTGCTATTCTATGGTGATGACAGACAGCGCCGGATCGCAGGCCGCCGATATTCACAGCCGGATGCCCGTCATCCTTGCTCGCGCGGACTACGAAGGCTGGGTCTCAGGCTCGCCCGATGATGCGCGCAGCCTGTGCAAAGCCTTTGAAGGCGAGATCACCATCGATCGGACCGAGGAAAGCTGGACCCGCAGCGCGGCGAGCCCCAAACGGCCGAGCCAATCGAGCCTTTTGTGACGGCCGGTGCCGCGGTTGGCAGGGGGCGGGCGAAACAAGGGTTCGCGCAGGATCGGCTCGTTCATGCCGCCTCCTTGGCATAGCTCACGATTTCGAACTCGATCCCGTCCCAATCAAAGAAATAGAACCGGCGCCCGGGATCGTATTCATCGTGGCCAAAGGGTTTGAGGCCCGCGTCCGCGACGATCTGTTCCGCTGCATCGAGGTCGTCTACAACAAGCCCCATATGATTGAGCGGCTGGCCCTTGGAATAGTCGCCGCGAACGTGCTTGCCGGTGTAGAGCGCGAGATAGGTGTCCCCGTTGGCCGGATCGCCGACATGGATCGTCTCGCCGCCCATTTGCGATGCGCCGCGCCAGCGTTCCTGCCAGCCGAGCAAGTCCTTGAATAAAGCCGCGCTGCGTTCCGGATCGGTAACCGAGAGATTGGCGTGTTCGATATGACCTTTGGGCATGGCTGTGTCTCCTTGATGGCGAATCGGTATGCTGTGAGTGTGCAATCTCAACCTAAGTTGAGGTCAAGCTCTGATTGCGCTAATGTGGCTTGATGGCAAAATCGCTCTCCCCCAAAGACCTCATCCCAATTGGCGAAATGGCGCGGCGTACGGGGCTCAGCGTGTCCGCGATCCGCTTTTACGAAGGCAAGGGCCTCATCGAACCGGTGCGCACCGGCGGAAATCAGCGCCGCTTTCTGCGCTCAGACATCCGCCGGGTGAGCTTCATTCTGATCGCGCAAAGGCTGGGGCTTTCGCTCAGCGAGATTGAAGGGGAATTGCGAAAGCTGCCGCATGGCCGCACGCCCACAGCGAGAGACTGGCAAGCGATCAGTCGGTCAATCCGCAGCGTGCTTGATGCCAAGATCGCCGAGATGCAGGCCATGCGCGAGCGGCTCGATGGCTGTATCGGTTGCGGGTGCCTCAGCCTCAAACGCTGCGCGATTTACAATCCTGAGGATCGCTTGGCGAAACTGGGCGCAGGGCCGCGTTATGGGCTCGGCCTTGGCGCGCTGGAATAAGGCGGATTGGGATCAGAATTCGGGACCAAGCGCGGGATCAAGATCGCGCGGCCGGGCAAAATGCGTCAATGTGGCGCAGCGCACCTTAAGATCGCTCCAGCTCTCGATCGCGCATTCGAGCACAGCGAAAGCGGCCGTAGGAAATTTGACAGCGGCTTCACGGAACAGATCGTTTTCGCGCGCGGGTGCCACCAGCGAAAGCAGCGCCTCTTGCAAGCCGGGATTGTGGCCCACAACCAGGACTGTGTCAGGCTCATCGTCTCCGCCAAGCGCTTCAACCAGCTCAATGATCGTTTCCGCGCTGGCGAGGTAAAGCCGATCTTCGAACCGGGGCGCGGGCTCCAGCTGCGCCGTCTCAAGCGTCGCTTTGATGCGCGCTGCAGGGCTTGCGAGCATCGCGTCCCACTTGATGCCGAAATCGCGAATATGATCCCCGATCAGCGCCGCCCCGCGCCGTCCGCGATCGTTCAAACTGCGATCAAAATCGCGCTGTACACTGTCATCCCACTCGGATTTTGCATGGCGCAACAGGCCCAGTCGTTTTTTGGGCCTTGTCATGATGCGCGTCTCTCCCATCCACCAATGGCTGAAGGTTCCTTCTAGCCGGGTCGCGCGATCTCTCAAGGCGTTGTGAGCGATTAGTTGCAATTGACGCGGGCAGCGGCTCGCTTCGCGCATATCCGGCTCTGGGGTAGCCATGCGCGATCCAAGCCGCTGCCCCAAGCGGCCGCGCTGAGGAGCAACGCGGCCGCTTAAAGCTGTGTTGGTTGGGCATCAGGACAGGGCGAGCGCGCCCACGCCGCCCCACACGCCCAGCGTTGTGCTTACAGCGAGCATAGCGCTGGCGATGATTGACGCTTGTTCCGCCGGTCGGCCTTTCATGCTCTTGGGCCAGGGCAGGGCCAGCGGCTTTGCGCTCTTGCGAAACTCTTCCTTGTAGCGCGGATGTTCGGTGCCCATCCAGCGATCCCAGAAGGTAAAGTAAAACCCATAATTGTGGCCTGACGAATGGTGCAGATCGTGATGCGTGGTGGTCGAAATCCAGTCTGTGAGCGGATTGTCGACCCATCCTGCGGGAAACAGCTCACTGCCGGCATGCGCCATCACATTGCGGATGATCATGTGCCACAGGAAGAAGAGGATGGCGAAGCCCGCATAAGTGAGGCCCAGGAAACTGGTGATGAGCAAGAAGAGCGGCATGAACGCAGCTTCGAGCGCGGCTTCCCATGCGGTGAAGCTGTACGCGGTCCAAGGCGTTGGCGTGCGCGATTTGTGGTGGTGCAGGTGCGTC
>JBCBOW010000138.1:0-5530 GCA_039821045.1 Pseudomonadota bacterium | reverse complement strand
GCGTGCAGACGAGCGGAATGGCAGCGATGACAGCCTCGCTGTTGTGTCAGCTTTCGGTTGGCGATCATTGCGTTGCCGCGCGCGCCGCTTTTGGCTCATGCCGCTGGCTGGTCGACAACCTGCTGCCGCGTTTCGGGATCGAGACGACGGTGATCGACAGCGCCAGCAACACCGCCTGGGAAGAAGCGATCCGGCCCAACACCAAAGTGTTTTTCTTCGAGACCCCGGCCAACCCCACGCTCGACATTGTTGATCTCAAGCATGTTTGCGATCTGGCCCGTGCGCACGGGATCACCACGGTGGTCGACAACGCGTTCGCCTCGCCTGCGCTTCAGCGCCCGCTCGAATTTGGCGCGGATGTGATCGCCTACAGCGCGACCAAGCTGATGGAAGGGCAGGGCCGAGTGCTGGCCGGCGCCATCTGCGCCAGCGAGCAATGGATCAACGAAACGCTGATGCCGTTTCAGCGCAACACCGGCCCGACGCTTTCGGCGTTTAACGCATGGGTTGTGATGAAGGGGCTTGAGACGCTCTCATTGCGCGCGCATCGACAGAGCGAGAACGCGGTAGCGCTGGGCACCTTTATGGAGCCGCGCATCGCCAAGGTCGGGCGCATGCTGCATCCCGGCCTTGCGAGTCACCCGCGACACAATTTGGCGATGGCGCAAATGGATGCCACGGGCCCGATCTTCGCCTTCGATGTCGGCACCAAGGAGCGTGCATTCACGCTGCTCGACGCGCTGGGGCTGGTCGATATCTCGAACAACATTGGCGATGCGAAGAGCCTCGCATGCCATCCGGCCTCCACCACACACGCCAACCTCGGCGAGGAAGCGCGCAGCGAAATGGGTGTCACGCAGGGGCTCATTCGCATAAATGTGGGGCTGGAAGATATCGCGGATCTGACCGAAGATGTTGATCAGGCGATGACGGCCGCCGGGATCTAAACGCAAAGGGCCGAAACGCCCGTGGGAGGCGTTTCGGCCCGAAGCACATGAAGCGACACACTTACCTTTAAAAAGGCACTCATCCCGCCTGGAAACGACAGCAACCGCGAGCGGCTTGAATCCCACTCGCAAGGCGACACCGACGATGCCCTTTTATAGATCGCGCGGCGCTAAAGGTTTCAAAGGAAATGCGGGTAACGCAGCGTTTACCATGCGGCCTTCAACGCGTTGATCGATTAAATCTGAAAAACAGACTTGCGCCCTGACGCTCGCCGTGTCAGCCCTGCTGCAACGAGGGAGAACCGCCATGGCCAATCGCATCGAGCTTATCTTCGATTTTGTCAGCCCCAACGCCTATCTGATTTGGAGCCCGCTGCGCGAAGTCGTCAAACGTACAGGCGCAGAACTCGACATAACACCGGCCTTTTTGGGTGGCATGCACAAGCTTACGGGTAACGCGCCGCCGATGATGCGCGATGCCGATGTGAAGGGCAAAAACGAATATGCCATGCTCGAGATGCGCCGCTTCATTGAACGCCACGGCCTCACGCGCTTCAAGATGCATCCCAATTTTCCTTTCAACTCCATCACTTTGCAGCGCATGCTGGTGGCCGCCGACGAGGATGGCCGTGCGGTGCAGTTCGTCGATGTGGTGACCCCGGCAATCTGGGAAGACAGCATCGATTTTGCGGATCCTGAAGTGCTCGGCGAAGTGCTGACCAAAGGCGGCTTTGATGCAGCCGATCTCTTTGCGCGCGCCGGAAGCGACGAGGTCAAGCAAAAGCTGGTCGAGAACACCGATCATGCGGTCAAGCGCGGTGCATTCGGTATTCCGACCATGTATGTCGGACCCAAGGGTGGGGAGACCGAGATGTTTTTTGGCAAAGAGCGTCTAGAGCAGATTGAGGAAGAGCTAGCCAAGGGCTGAGTTATTCTGGTCTCTGGGTTACTTCGTCTTGAGGGTGTAATCAAACCGATTACTCTTCAGCGATATGATTCGCGTTCTTGCCATCTGGTTTTCGCAATTACTTGCACTGTGGTTTATCTGCGCTGCTCCCGGTTGGGCTCAGCCTCAGCCACAGGAGCCACCTGCCGGGCTGAACCAGGCTGGAGAAATCCCAGCGTTAATCCCCACCAAAGC
The DNA here is from genome assembly GCA_039821045.1 of Pseudomonadota bacterium. Taxonomy (GTDB): domain Bacteria; phylum Pseudomonadota; class Alphaproteobacteria; order Sphingomonadales; family Sphingomonadaceae; genus Erythrobacter. Next base: position 3,442 of record JBCBOW010000138.1, on the reverse strand, counting down.
CTTCGCAGGCCGTTCCTCTTTCTGGGGTGCAGAACTCTCGCCCGACGGCAACACACTGACTTTGTTTCAGTCCGTCAAAGACAAATTGCAGTTAACCGCGATTGACCCGCGGACGCGCGAGGCGATGAAGGGGGTGACCTTTGGTGAGGGAAACTTTGTCGAATGGACGCGCTGGGTCGACAACGATCGGATGCTGATCAATGTCATGTCGATCGCCTATGCCTATGGGGTCGCGTTGCGCACGACGCGGCTGTTCATCGTCTATCCCAAGGAAGGCCGCGCGGTTCCGCTGATTGATGATCAGCGAGGTTTCAGCGGCGGCGAACTGCTCCACGTTTCCAAGGACAAGCAATCAGTGCTCATCGCCCACGGTCCACCGGATGACAGGGGCCGGGGCAGGCGCGGTTTCATGCGTGCCTTTTTCAACTACGAGCCCGGCGTATATCGCTATGAGCTTAAGCCGGGCGGTGCAGTTGAAACGGTCTTAGAGCCGGTCAAAGGCGTGGACACTTGGCTCACAGACAATGCGGGCACTGTGCGTCTTGGCCTTGGCTGGCGGCGCAAGCGGTTGTCGATCTATTACCGCGACAACGGACAGGACGAATTCCAACGTGTGGCCCGGCTCAAGCGCGGGGATCAGGACAGCTTCTTTGATGCACTCGAGCTCATAAGTGGATCGAGCAAGGGCTATGTCCTCGACGAAAATGACGAAGGGCGCGTTGGCCTGCGCGTCTTTGATTACAAGACACGCGAAGTGGTCGACACCTTCTATGAAAACCCGAATTGGGACATTGAAGACGTTTGGCTTGATAAAGACGGCGAGCCGCTAGCTGCGTTCTACACCGACGATCGTTTGCAGGCGGTTTGGTTCGATGAGGACTACAAATCCTCGCACAAGCTCTTGCAAAAGGCCTTGAGCGGCAGCGAAGTCTGGATCCTTGCTCGTTCGGACAACGGTCGGCAGATGCTGGTTTCGGCCGGCAACGAGGCGGACCCGGGCGTCATGTACTTTTTTGACGCGGACACGCGCAGGCTTGATGAATTTGCTCAATACCGTCCCGAGATTGATTTTCGCCTGTTGGTAAAACCCAAACCGATTACATTCACGGCGCGCGATGGCACGGATATCCGCGCTTATCTGACGCTGCCCAAGAACCGCACGCCGCGCAATCTGCCGCTGATTATCCTCCCGCATGGCGGGCCGTTCGGGATCCGCGATTCGTTGCGCTATGATGATCAGGTGCAGTTCCTCGCCAATCGCGGGTATGCGGTGCTGCAGCCCAATTTCCGCGGAAGCGGCGGCTATGGCACAGCGTTCTATGATCTTGGAATCGGTCAGGTCGGCCGCGGCATGCAGGATGATTTGGACGATGCAATGGACTGGGCGGTTCAACAGGGGATCGCCGATCCGGCGCGCGTGTGTCTTGTTGGCGGGTCTTACGGGGGATACGCTGCGCTATGGGGGGTGTTGCGAAACCCAGAACGCTACGTTTGCGCGGCCAGCTGGGCGGGCGTCACGGATTGGACGCTGATGCTGAGGTACGATCGCCGTGTGATGACGCGGCAGGCGGGCAAGCGTTGGTCGGCAAAGATCGAAGGCGATGACGAGGAATTCGATCTCAAGGACGTCTCACCCTACCGCCTGGCACGGGAACTGCGCCGTCCGGTTCTCCTCGCTCACGGCACGGCGGACGACAATGTACCATTCGAGCAATATGAGCGGATGCTGAAAGCTGCTCGCAGGGCGCCCGGTAAGCTTACCACCCTTGTGATCGAGGGCGAAGGTCATGGATTTTCCACAGCCGAGAACGAACAGCAATGGTACGACGCGCTCGATCTGTTTTTGGCTGAGCACAATCCTGCCGATCAAGTAGACGCGCTTGGCAAGCTTAAATCTCTAGCAAGTCCGGCAGATTCTGCGGCTTTGGACGCGGTTGTTTCACCTTCAATAGCAAGTGGTGAGTGAATTTCATTTGTGAAAGCGGGAAACCTCGGCGAAAATTGGCGTTGAGTCCCTTGCCGACCCGTCCAAAACCGCTACCTTGGAATTGATATGAAAGAGCTGTTTCAACACGCTGCCGTCACCGATGGTGTCACCGTTCGGGTCGCTGTCAATTTCCTGCCCGAGCAATCGCACCCGGAAGCGGGTAAGTGGTTCTGGGTGTATCATATCCGCATCGAGAACGGCTCGCATGAGACGCTCCAGCTGCGCACGCGGCATTGGCGGATCACGGATGCGCGCGGCATGGTTAACCATGTCGATGGCGAAGGTGTTGTGGGCGAGCAGCCCAAGCTTGAGCCGGGCGAGAGCCACGATTACGTCTCGGGCTGCCCGTTGACGACGCCCCACGGATCGATGGAGGGCTTCTACACCTTCCTGCGCGCGGATGGTCAGCCTTTCGAGGTGCGCATTCCTTACTTCCCGCTCGCCGCTCCCGAAACCGCGGACGGGCGCTCGTAAACACTTCTCAGCCGCGCGCTCTCGACAGCGCTGCGAGCCACGCTTTACCGGGCCATCGCGCCGCTCGCACCCGCCCAACGCGTTGAGCCGGCTGCCTCTTGCATCGCAAAGCAGCGCTTGCAGCCGCGCGCTCGCCCCGATAACGGCGTTCGTGTGAAGCGGACACATCTCCCTCTTAACGCTCTGCGCGTCTACGATGCGGCGGCCCGCCACCTCTCCTTCACGCGCGCTGCGGATGAGCTCGCGGTGACGCCAGCGGCTGTCGGGCAACAGATCCGCGCGCTGGAGGATCATCTCGGGGTTGTCCTCTTCCGCCGCACGTCCAAAGGCCTTGAGCTCACTCCGGAAGGCAACGCTGGTCTTGATCCCCTGCGCGAAGGCTTCCTGCGCTTTGAAGAGAGCGTTGATGCGATGCAGGCGGGCCAGGCCTCGGACCGCTACACGATCGCCGCCCCGCGCGAGTTCTACGCGGAGTGGCTCGCTCCGCGCCTCGCTCCGTTTCAGGCGCAGACCCCCGGTGTGCGCTACATTCTCGCACCTGACGAAGGCTCTGACTTCACCGAAGCCAATCTTGATCTCGCCATCCGCTTCATCGCCGGGCCGGGCGAGCTCCAGGGTGTCCAGCTTGCGCCCGCGCTCAAGGTCAGCGTTGCCGCGCCCGAGGCGCGCGAGGCGTGGATTGACTGGCCCGAGGCCGGCCTTCCCGAGGATGCCAAAGCCTGCATCACCGCGAGCAGCGCTGGCCAGGCGATGAGTTCCGCGCTCTCTGGCATGGGGCGCACGGTCCTGCCGCTGGCGCTGGTCGAGCGGGCGCTGGAACGCGGCGCGCTGGTGGCGCTGGATGAGCCGATCGAGAGCCGCCGCGCCTATTGGCTCGTCGCGCCCACGCCGCACAGTCAGCCGCGCCGCGCGGTGGTCGGCTGGGACAGCGCGCGCCTCGCCATGGTGCTGGCCGTTCTTGAGGCCCGCTGCGGCATCCCT
>JBCBOW010000137.1:0-5553 GCA_039821045.1 Pseudomonadota bacterium | reverse complement strand
CTGGCGACCGTTCTGTATATAGAGCGCGCTTCCCGACACGCCACCCGGCGAGTCAGGCCACCATCTTACGCAAGGTCCACTGATGCCATCCGTCATTTTTCCCGGCCCCGAAGGCCGTCTTGAAGGCCGTTTCTCTCCCCCGCCCCGCCCGCGTGCGCCGGTTGCCATGATCCTTCACCCGCACCCCGAGGGCGGCGGCACGATGAACGATCGGATTGTCCAGCGGCTCTACAAGACCTTCGTTGATCGCGGCTTTGCCACTTTGCGGTTCAACTTTCGCGGTGTGGGCCGCAGCCAGGGGAGCTTCGATAGCGGCGTGGGCGAATTGTCTGACGCCGCCTCAGCGCTCGATTGGGTGCAATCGATCCACCCGGAGGCTCAGACCACGTGGGTTGCGGGCTATTCCTTCGGCGCGCTGATCGGCATGCAGCTCCTGATGCGCCGCCCTGAAGTGCGCGGCTTCATCTCGATCGCGCCGCCTGCCAACATGTATGATTTCACCTTCCTCGCGCCCTGCCCCGCATCAGGCATCTTCGTGCAAGGCGCAGCGGACACGGTGGTGCAGCCGAGCGCGGTGCAAAAGCTGGTCGACAAGCTGCGCACCCAAAAGCACATCACCATCCACCACGATGAGATCCCGCGCGCCAATCACTTCTTCGAAAACGAGCTTGAGGAGATGATGGCGAGCGTCGACAATTATCTCGACTTCCGCCTCTCGCCCGATTGCCCGATCAAATAGAGCCCCGCTGCGCGCCGCCAGCCGGCGCGTTGATCAGCAAAGCCCATCCCCTAAGGGTTGACCCGCGCTTGGACCGGAAACAAACATAAGGATTGTTGCGTAGCTCGCTCACTCTGGTCAATCGAGCCGCGGTGCCTTGGCGGCAAAATGAGTGAAACCCCCGTGAACACACGCTGCGCCCAAACCCGCCCCATGTCCGATAATGGAAGCGCCTTTGGCTTGAGCCTTCGGGAATATCTCCGCTTCGCTATCTCAGGCGCGGTGGCGATCGGGGCGTACCTTTTGCTGTTCCAGGCTTTCAGACAGATCCCGGCATTGCCGCTGTGGATCGCAACCGCAGCCGCCTACACTCTGGCGACGGGGGTGAATTACTGGCTCAATTATCACTGGTCGTTTGCATCACAATCCCCGCACGTCAGCGCGCTGCGGCGCTATGCGACGATTGCGCTGTTGAGCGTGACGCTGAACGCGGTGATAGTGCCCTTTCTTGTGAGCCAAGGCCTGCCCCCTACCGCCGCGGGCTTTGCCTTTGCGATCACCTGGCCGATCATCTCCTTCTTCGCGCAGAAATACTGGGCCTTCAAAGAGCCGGAGTGAGCCTCGTCGGCGCCGCTCAGTTTGGCCCGGCGATGGACCATCGAAGGTAAGAAAGTTTCAACAAGCATACCAGTTGCTTTGCGCGACGGGTCTCAAAGCGCAACGCGAAACAATTTTGAAATAATGAGAAGGTTCCGTAACGTCACCCCTGAGCCGGGTTGCAAGGCCCCTAACCCTTGCTGCGGCTCGTGTGACGAACAATGCGAAAGGAACCCCTCACTCATGAATTATGCATCCCAATCCGGTCGTCCCAGTCCGGCGGCTTTGCTCGGCGCGCTCAGCGTGCCGATGATCGCAGGCGCAGCGCTGGTCGCGGGCCTTGCGGTCAGCGTGGTGATCACCAAACCCGATCCCAATCCCACCGGCGTGCTGATCGACCCTCAGCCAATCCCTCTGCCCCCGCCACCGCCCGAGCCTGCGAAACAGGAAGCGCCAAGCAATCAACCGCCGATCGCTCAAGCGCCGCAGCCGATCCCCCGGCCCGATGCGCCCCTTGAGTTTGATCTTTCACCAGCACCGCCGCTCAATCCGTTTGGCGATACAGGCCCAGGGCTGCTTCCACCGCTTGGACCAATCTCACCCGGCCCAATCTCACCCGGCCCCATCACGCCGCCGATTGACGCCGCGCCCCTCGCAGATCCTATCAACGCGATCCCGCGCGGCAATCCGGGCAATTGGGTAAGAGACAGCGATTACAGGCCGCGTTGGATGCGCGAAGGCATGTCAGGCGTTGCGCGCTTTAGCGTGGAGATCGATGCGCGCGGACGCGTGACTGAATGCCGCATCACCGGATCAACCGGCCATAGCGCGCTCGATCAGGCAACGTGCCGGTTGGTCACCCGCCGGGCGCGCTTCAACCCAGCGCTCGACAGCGCGGGCAAGGCCGTGCCGAGCAGCTACAGCAACGCAGTGCGCTGGCAGATTCCTGACTGATCGCAGAGACCCGGGCGCTGCTCCTCATTGCGGCTTCTCAGTCGGGCAACAGCTTCCGGGTCTCATCCTCGCCGATTTCCTGAGCCTTTTCAGCGGGCGATTGGCCGTCTGCCGTGGGCAGTGTCCAGATCAGCACATTGCCGATCGCGATGATCGCCAGCACCACCATCAGCCCCGGTTTCTCCAGCTCTCCCGTGCGCCGCCACAGCACAAACGCGCCGGCAAGCAGCGCAAAGGCCGCCAGCATCACAAGGCTCAGCACAACACCGATCATAGCAGCGCCTCCCCCATCGCCTGAAATGCAAATTCCTGTATCATCACGCCCAATTGCAACCTCATTTGCGTCATCGCTCTGGAACATCGCGGGCCTACACCGCTATAGCAAGCCCATCGGACGAAGGAGGATGCAATGGGAATTTTCAGCTCAATCAAAAGCGCTATCTGGGGATCAGACGAAGACGAAGCACCGGCAGCCGCGCCGGCGGCTCAAGCAGCGCCCGCCGCTGAAGCAAAGCCGGAGCGCGATGCGATCAGCGCGGTCGATGTTGAAGCGCGGGTCAGCTCAATCCCGGGCGCAGACAAGCTTAACTGGCGCACCTCGATTGTTGACCTCATGAAGCTGCTCAACCTCGATTCAAGCTATGACAACCGCAAAGAGCTGGCAGGCGAAGTGGGGATTGATGGCTATTCAGGGTCGGCTGAGGACAACATCGCGCTGCACAAAGCGGTGATGAACAAACTCGCTGAAGCGGGCGGCATCGTGCCGGATGATCTGAAGGACTGATTGATCCGCTTGCCCGCGCGCGCTAGCGATGGGGCATGACAGATCAGACATTTGATTTCACGCGCCGTCAGGCCCTCAGCGGGCTTGGCGGCGCTTCGCTTTTGGCCTTTGGCGCTGGAGCGCTGGGCGGCTGTACGGCGCAAATCGCCAAGGCTGGTGCCCCGAGCGCGTCCGACACGCCGATGGCGCTGCTTGGGCCGGATGAAAAGCTCAATGAATTCGCTTTTACGATGCTGCGCTATGAGCCGGGCCGCGCAACTGGCCTCGGCGTTGACACGGGCGAATATGCCGATTGGCGCGGAACCTTCGGGACGCCGGGCGAAGCGGGGCGCGAGAGCTACAAGCAAGCGCTCAACGAGATGGTCGAAGACGCGCGGGCCTATCCCAAAGAGGGCCTCACACCCGATCAGCTCATCGGCTTTGAAGTGGTCGACAGCGCCTTTTCCAAAGCGGTAGAGGGTATGGAGCTGCCCTATGGCGATCCCGCGGTCGGCAGCTGGCGCAACGCGCCTTACCTCGTGATCCAGAATGTTGGCGGCTATATCGATATGCCGCGCTTCTTCACCGCCACGCAGCCTGTGCGAAACGCTCGTGATGCAGACTATTACGCAGCGCGCGTGGCTGAGGTGCCCGCCATACTCAAAGGCGAGACAGACCGGATCAAACAAGCGCGCGGGATCGGCGTGGTGCCGCCAGACTTCCTGCTCGATAAGGCGATTGCGCAGATGGAGGCGAGCATCAAGGGCGCGACTGCCAGCTATGTCGGCCCGCTTGATGCTGCGCCCTTTTCGGCAAATGAGGCGACCAGAGCCCTGGTGCAAGGTACCGTCGCGCGCGAAATCGTCCCCGCGCTTGAAGAGCAGCTCGCCGAGCTCAAAGTGCAGCGCGCTATGGCGACATCGGATGCGGGCATGTGGGCTCAGCCTGAAGGCGCGCGGTGGTATTCCTGGGCCACGAGTGCTTCGACCACGACGGATCTTGATCCGGATGAGATCCACAGGATCGGGCTCGAAGAGCTCGCCGAGTTGCACGGGCGCATGGACCCGATCCTCATAGAGATCGGCTACACCAAGGGCAGTGTTGGCGAGCGCATGCAGGCCCTCTCGCAAGACCCGCGTTATCAATTCGCGCCCGGCGATGAGGGGCGCGCGGAAATTATCGCCTTCATTCAGGAACAGGTTGATTACATCAAGGCGCAGATGCCGCGCGCGTTCAACACGCTGGTCGATCCGCCGTTCGAGATCCGCCGCTTGCCGCTTTCCGAAGAGCCCGGCGCGCCCGCAGCTTACGGCGGCGCAGGCAGCAAGGACGGCTCCATCCCGGGGCGCATGTGGATCAATCTTCGCACCACTGATCTGCATCGCAAGTACGATCTGCCAGACCTCACCTTTCACGAAGCGATTCCCGGCCATGTCTGGGAAGGCGCTTATTCGAACCGTTTGCCGCTGATCCGCTCCATCCTCGCCTTTGGCGCCTTCAGCGAAGGCTGGGCGCTGTATGCCGAGCAGATGGCGGATGAGCTGGGCGCCTATGACGATTTCAAGGTCGGCCGGCTTGGATATCTGCAAGCGATTGCCTTTCGCGCCTGCCGCTTGGTGGTGGACACCGGGCTGCATCACAAGCGCTGGACCCGCGAGGAGGCGCGGCGCTTTTTTGTCGAGCGCAACGGCTCAAAGGAAAAAGAAGTCGCCAGCGAAGTGGATCGCTATTGCAGCTGGCCCGGACAGGCGACGAGCTACAAGATCGGTCACTCGCAGATCGTGCGGCTGCGTGAGCGGGCTCAAAAGCAGCTGGGCGAGCAATACGACTTCAAGGCGTTCAACACGGCCGTCATCCTCGGCGGCAATGCTCCGCTCGATGTCGTTGAGAACACCGTGGACCGCTATATTGCCGATACGCGCGTGTCATAGGTCTACCAATCCGTCCCTTGGGAAACCATTTAGGGGGCGAGCGCTGCACATTAGGAGGCTACGATGGAACAATTGGGCGAAGACCTCGAGACAATGCGGCGCGTGCCGCTTTCCGAAGCCCATGTGGCCGCGATTTGCGAAATTGGATCGGAGCGGCTCTACAAAGCGGGCGAGACCGTCGCGGAGATTGGCGATCCGATGGACACGTTCGTCTACGTGATCGAAGGCGAAATCGAAGTCGTTAGCCCTTACACCAATGAACGCATGCTCGATTCAACGCTGGGGCCCACCCAGTTCATGGGCGAGATCAACTTTCTCAATCGTGGCTCCAATTACATGCGCATGCGCGCCGCCCAGGACACCCGCGTGATCCAGGCCCCGCGCGAGGCCATGCTCGATTTGATGAGCCGGGTGCCTGAGCTGTCTGACCATATCATCAAGGTCTTCGCAGCGCGCCGTCGTAAGCAATTTGAGCTCAACAATGGCGCGATCAAATGCATCGGAGCGGACCGTGATCCGGCGGTGCAGGCGGTGGAGCGTTTCCTGTCGCGCAACCGGGTGCCCTTCAAGAGCTACGATCTTGACGCGAG
>JBCBOW010000136.1:0-5581 GCA_039821045.1 Pseudomonadota bacterium | reverse complement strand
CTGCTTTTACGCGCGCAAAGAGCGCGGGATTGAGCGTGATCGAGGAGCCATGCGCAGAGAGTTTGGGGCTGACTTCGCGGTTGATCGCGTCAAGCTCGTCATTGGTGTTGGTGCCAGTGTACATGAAGAAGACCCGCGCAACCCGGCTCAGCATGCGGCCTGAGCAACGAGAGCTACCATTTCGCCCGCGCCGGGACCTATATCGAACGCGCCGAGAGCACCGCGCGCATCCTCGATCTCAAATACTTTCTGCTGCTCCCCTCGCTCAGCTATGTCGGTACCAGTGTCGATAGCGGGCAATGGGATCAGGTCTTGCGCTCAGTGGCGGGCGCGCGGGCCTATTCGTGGCTCAATGCGGGCCAATTGGATGCGCGCGGCATTGTTGAGTTCCTCGTGCTCGACCAGCGGTTTCCGCGCAGCCTCGCCTTTTGCCGCACGGCCTTGCGAGAGAACCTCGCCGCCTTGGCAGACATGCATGGCGAGGAAGGCACCTGCAACGAGCTGATGCGCGCCGCTGACATTCACATCAACGCAATCACTGTCGATGAAATCTTCGAGCAAGGGCTGCACGAATTCCTTGTCGATTTCATGGCGCGCAACGCAGCCATCGCCGATGCGATCGGCGAAGACTATCGCTTCCTGGCGTGAGGTAAACGATCATGCGTCTCTCGATCCGACACACCACGCACTACGCCTTCTCCAAGCCAGTGGTCCATGCGCTACAGCGTCTGCGGCTGACTCCCAAGGAAACGCAAGGCCAGCAAATCCTGCATTGGGATATGGTCTATGACAACGCGCATCTTGAGCTTGAATTTGATGATCAGCACTTCAACACGGTGACGCTGATCGGCGTAGATGCGGGCGCAAGCGATGTGACGGTCACTTGCACCGGGACTGTGGAGACACAGGACAACGCCGGCGTCATTGGTCGCCATTCAGGACACCTGCCGCTGTGGTCGTTCCTTGGCCAAACCGAACTCACTCGGCCGGGGGCCAAGCTGCGCGCGTTGATGCGCGACATCCCCGATTTTCCCAAGGGCCCGGAAGGGGGCGCGAAGCTGGATTACCTCCACGCCTTGTCAGCCCGCATCTGCGCCAGCGTCGCATATGAAACGGGCGCAACGCATGTCTCAACGACGGCCGAGGAAGCGGTGACCGCCGAACACGGCGTGTGTCAGGATCATGCGCATATCTTCATCGGCGCCGCGCGCGCCGGCGGCATCCCGGCGCGCTATGTCAGCGGCTATCTGATGATGAACGATCGGATCGAGCAAGAGGCAACCCACGCCTGGGCCGAGGCGCATATTGATGGGCTGGGCTGGGTCGGGTTTGACATTGCCAATGGGATCAGCCCTGATCCGCGCTACGTCCGCGTTGCCACGGGGCGCGACTATCGTGACGCAGCGCCGGTCACCGGGATTAGCTTCGGCGAGGCCGAGCAGATGTTGACCGTCGATGTCGCTGTAGAGCAGCAGGCGGGACCGGATGATGGCGATGACGAGAACGAAAGCCCGCAGCACCAGGCCGAGCAGGATGCAGGCTATCACGCCATGCGCCAGGCTCAGCAGCAGCCACAGCAATAGGACTTTGCCCTTTCTCATAACTGGTCTACCGCGCCAGCGCCGACATTTGGGAGGAGGCTTTTCATGACATATTGCGTGGGCATGGTGCTGGAAAAAGGCCTCGTTCTGATGAGCGATACGCGCACCAATTCGGGCGTCGACAACATCTCGGTCTTCCGCAAGATGTTTTCCTGGCAAGTGCCCGGCGAGCGCATGATTGCCGTCATGACCGCGGGCAATCTGGCGACCACGCAAGCGGTGGTGAGCCAGCTTGAGGAGCGCACCAAGGAGCCCGATGAGCGCAACAACACCCTGATCAAAGGGCCGACCATGTTCAGCGTGGCGACCGAGATCGGCAATCTTTTGCGAGCAACGATCGAAGAGCGCCAGCGCGCCAATGGCGATCGCGGTAAGGGACGTTTTACAGCCTCGATTATTCTTGCGGGGCAGATTGCGGGCATGGAGCCGCGCCTTTTCATGATCTATCCTGAAGGCAACTTTATCGAGGCGAGCTGGGATACGCCCTTCTTCCAGATCGGAGAGACCAAGTATGGGCGGCCGATCATTATCCGCGGCTATGATCGCAAGATGAGCTTTGAAGATGCGGTGAAGTTGCTCATGGTTAGCTTCGATTCGACGCTAAAGGCGAACCTTTCGGTCGGGCTCCCGCTCGATCTGCTGGTGGTTGGTAAAGACGATTTTGCCCCCACGCATGAGCGCCGCGTCACTCAGGACGACCCCTATTTCGATGCGATTTCTTCAAGCTGGGGGGATGCGTTGCAGCAAGCCTTTGCCGCGCTCCCTGATTACACAATCGATTCGTTAGATTGATTGGCGGCTACGCTTGCACCCGTAAGGGCATTTGCGATGCGTGTTAGTCCGATAAGCTCCAAAATTAGGTTCATTTTGGAGTATCGAAAAGCGACGGCTTTAGGCGGGTTAGTGGATTGGTTAACCTCGCATTGCTCCGGATCGGGGTTTGAATCGCGTGTGTTTCCAGGCGTGCTGACGCACCACCATTGGCATGGAACGCAGAGCCTCACTTCACTTCATCGACTCCTCCTCACGGCACCGCGCCGAGCTTGCAAGGATCGGGTTTTCCCTCGGGCATCACTCCGAGGTTTACGGCGATCTTTCCGAGCTCTCGGTTCATCCGCCACGCGAAGGCATCATCGTTGCGCGTGATACGGCGGAGGAAGGCGGAGTTGCTGTCATCCTTGAGCGGTTGAGCCGACTTGGGATTTGGCTTCCCCTGATCGCAGTCGATGTTCAGCCACGTCCCGGACGCATTGTCGAAGCGATCAAATCGGGTGCGCTCGATTATCTCTCGCTGCCGCTTGATCCTGAACGTTTCTCGCGGTGTTTGAGCCGGATCGAAAAGGAAGCGGAACTCTTCGGCCAGGCGCGTCGGCGCATGATCGAGGCGCGCGATCGCATCTCCAGCCTTTCACAACGCGAGCGCGAAGTGCTTGATTGGCTCGCCGAAGGCAGCAGCAACAAGGTTATCGCCCGCGAGCTCGATATCAGCCCGCGCACGGTGGAGATCCATCGCGCCAACATGATGAGCAAGCTTGGCGCGCGTCACGCAGCTGAAGCGGTCCGGTTGAAACTGGAAGCGAAACTGGAGCCGCAATTGCGCGCCTAATGCGCAACACAGGATCGCTCACATAGCCTTCAGGTCGCATCTCGAACAAGAATACCCCGATGCCCCGCGTTCAACGAGCCAGTGTCCCGGCGCTGTGAACGCGGGGCAAATCTTTTGATCTGTGCCAGACAGGTGCGGGCGCGGTCTTGGCGGCCGGTTCTGTAAGGCGCTTGGGCATCCCCAAACCCCTGCACAGATACGCGCGCAGTTTTACCGGCAGAATTGGGTGCCGGTGCCTTCCAAATGGAAATGATCTTCATGCGCGCGGTCGTATTCTGGGCCAAGCACAGTGCCAAAGCGCTTACAGGCGCTCTTGTGAACGACGCGGAGAAACTCGCGCTCAGCCGGGGTTCCCTTGGACCAATCGTCCCTCAGTGTGATCCGGCGACCATCTTCGAGCACAAACCCCGAGACATCGATGGCATTGCCCGTTGCATGCGCGGAGCGGCGCGATGATCCGGCGATGTTGCGGCACGAATAGCTGCCCATGGTCTCGATGCGGGCGAGGGGGCTCCCCAAAATCTGACGTGCGGCCCGATCAACACCGTAGCGCGCCCAGGCGCTGAAGGTTTCTGCCGTGCGACATTTTACCGGGCCGATATTGCTGATCTCGAACAGCGAGGCATCGCCCGCCAGAGCGGACAATTGCACAGTGCCCAGCTTGTTGCATCCGGGCGCTGCATACGTGTCAGCGACTGGAGCAAAACGCGCGCCCGTCGCGCCAAGATCGGCAAGGCACGCGCGATCGGCGGGATTGGATGCGAAGCTTTGGCGCGCTGAGCTGACCGCTAGGGACTGACGCTGAGAGCTTGCAGGATCAGAAAAGCGAGGCGGTGCGCGCCTTTCGGTCTCAGCCGACGCGTCCGCTCGGTATGCGCGTGGATAGTCTTGTTCGCCGCTGCCGATCTGGATTGCTTCGGGCCTTGCAACACCGCGCGCGCCCACTTGTTCGGAGCCGCCGCCAGCCGGGATGATCCCGCCGCAAGCGGTGAGCACGAGCGCGCCCAAGCCCAGCACAGCGTTTATCAAGAGCTTCGCGTGATCCATGCCGGTGAGACCTACGCAGCTATGGTTAACGCAGTCTTACACCGCGCGAGGCGCGAGGTCGATCACGGGATCTCGTCGATGAGCTGTTCCCACAATTCGATTTTCACGCCATTGGGATCGAGGATCCACGCAAATTTGCCATAGCCCTCGTCAGCGGTGTCGAGCACTTCGATGCCGCGCGCGCGCAACTGATCGCAAAAGCCATCAAGATCATGGACGCGCAGATTAATCATGAAGCCGCCTTTGCCAGGCTTGATGTAATCATCGTTCGAAAAGTGGCTGATAAGCGAATAGGGATTGTTGAGCGGCTCTTGCGCCCAGGCAAGCTGAGGCCCGTATTCCCCGTCGATCCCGAGATTGTCGCGATACCAGGCGCGGGTCGCTTCCGGCTCTTGCGCCACATAGAACACACCGCCCAGCCCCGTAATGCGCGGTCCATCTGTCATTGCCATTGGTCTCCCTCCCGATTCGCAGAGCATGCATAAGCGTTGCAAGTGTGCGCCCTTTGCGAGGCAAGGGGAAGCGGCTCGCGGATAAGCTGAGGCCTAGAACTGGGTTGTGAAAGCGATGAGCTCAGGCGGGAGGCTGTCCAGCACGGCGATCTCGATGACCTTGTCAAACCCGGTGAGCACCAAAGTGCCCACCAGCAAGAGCGCGATGCCAAAGATGGGCTTGGCGTATTTGGCGAGGGTTTTAACCGCAGCGCTTCGCTGCCCGAGCGCGCGGCGCGAGCCATAGGCAAAGGCGAGGATCGATGCCGCCACGCCAAAGCCGAAGCTTGCAAAGATCACGAAGCTTGCAGCCAGGTCCTCGCCCGTGCTCGCAGCGGCAATCGCAACGCCAAGCGTCGGGCCGACACAAGGCGCCCATACGAGGCCAAGCAGCAATCCGACCGCATATTGGCCCCAATTGCCCGAGAGCATCGCCGAGGCATTCACCCGCTCCAGCCCAGCGTTGCCGATGGCGGCGATGGGCGCGCCCGCGCCGCTGAGCGCGGCCTGTGCCCGCGGGACAAGCAAGAGACCGCCCGCAACGATCAGCAGTGCCCCCGCCAGCATCCGCACCCATTGCTCATTGATGCCGAGCGAATAGCCAAACGCGATGATCGTGAAGCCAAACAGGGTGAAGCTGGTCACCAGACCCGCTGCCAGCGCAAGCGGGCCCAATTGCGATTTGCTCAGCGCGGAGCCGATCAGGATCGGCACCAGCGGCAAAACGCACGGATTAAGGATCCCCTGTGATGTTTACGAGCCTTGCGCTTGCCTTCCTTGCAGGGCTGGTGACGATCCTTAATCCGTGCGTTTTGCCGCTGGTGCCGATCCTGATC
>JBCBOW010000135.1:0-5586 GCA_039821045.1 Pseudomonadota bacterium | reverse complement strand
CAGCAAGTCGCTCGGCAGATTGATCTGCTCGTAGGTGTTCTGATCCATGAAGACGAGCATATCGCCATCCTCATAGAGGAATTGGTAGTCATTGGTGTCGAGCCGAACCTTCTCGACCGTGTCAGCGCTGCGGAAGCGGACATTGGTTTTGCGGCCATCCTGCAGGTTCTTCATCTCGACCTGCATATAGGCCCCGCCCTTGCCCGGCTGCGTGTGCTGGATCTTGGCAACTTTCCAGATGCCGTTTTCATATTCGATGATATTTCCGGGACGGATATCGACGCCGCTGATTTTCATGGCCAAACTCTTATTAATTGTCTTGGGTCAGAGTGAGCGCTGCAGGACTGGCCTGCGCGCTAAGTTGATGCGCGCGCATAGCCGAGGGGTTCGCTCACAGCAAGCCAAGCTGCGAAAACGCAAGAGTGATACAAATTCTCACAGCCAGCCTTGGTTAACCGCGTGGTGCGCAAGGGATAGAGGTGTTATCTGCCTGCCAACAGCTCAACAAGGTCGCGCCCGCATATGAAGCTTTCGCACGTTCTGGTCTTAACCGCTTTCGCCGCCGCAATTGCTGCGGCGGCTCCGCTGATGGCGCAAGAAGGTCAGTCGCTCACCACAATGCCGCATGGCACCTATCAATGCGCGCTGCCTGGCGATGCGGCGGGTGCGGCTTATGAAGTGGTCGACAAGGAAAGCTTCAAGATCGGCACAGCCTCGAGCTACTCAACGAGTGAGGGAACAGGGGTCTATCTCCTGAGAGGGCGCGAGCTCGTCTTCACGCGCGGCCCCAAGAAAGGGCAACAATTCAAGCGTGTGGGCGACAACCAGCTGCAAAGGATGAAGCCCGATGGTTCGCTGGGCCGGCTTTTGTGCACGCGAATTGGTTCGGGCTAATAAGCGCCTGATCGAGGCCATTCACCGCCCGCCAAAGACACGCGCTTACTGGCTTGCCGCCTGCATCAAGACCGGACCGAGCACGATCCAGAACGCTGATGTCAGCGTTGCTGTGATGATGATCGTGAGAAGCCGGTCAGTGAATGCCATGCCGGAGCAAATAGCGTTGCAGTCGCAGGCCGTCACCCCGCATAAAGGCAAAGGCCGCTCGACAGCTTGGCCCGGTCCTCTAATGATACTCCATCTCATCGCGATAGGAGGAATGTCGTTTTTCAAGCAGGTGCGAGGACGTTTTTGACGCTTATGCTGGTGGCCGTTTGCGCCGCGGCTTGGCCGGCGCCAGGCCAAGCCCAGCTTCCCGATAGCGAAGTACCGCCGCCTCCGCTTTACACACGCAGCGAAATGCTCAAACGCCTCCAGGCTGGCGGTCTAGTGCTCCTTATTCGTCATGAGCGCACCGAGGTGCCATCGCGCTCTGATGACTACACGAAATCTCCGACAGAATGCCGAGCCCAGCGCAATCTATCGATTGCCGGCGTTGCAGGGTCGCAAGAGACCGGCGTCAACCTGCGCACCTTGGACATCAAAATCGGCCGCGTTCTTTCCAGCCCGATGTGCCGCAGCGCCGAGACCGCACGCTTTATGTTTGGCGTCGATTATGAGACCGACCCGCGCTTGATGCACCACGATCCCGGCCCGCAGAGCGCGCGCACTCTGGATCAAGCCGCGCTGGAGCTCAACGATGTGCTTGGCGAACTCGCGCCAGGCTTGGAAGGCTCGAACATCGCGATCATTACGCATGGCGGCAACATTCAGCGCCTCACGCGGCTGCGCCTATCCGAAGGCGAAATCGGCGTGTTCAAGCTGGAAGACGATGGCACCGCTACAGCCTATGGCCAACTTATGGGGAGCGATCTTGGCCCTTACGCGAGGCGCAAGCTGGCGGAAGCGATGGAAGAGTAAACAGGCTTTCGCCTTAAGCGCCCTCGCCGTTGCCGATCTCATTGGCGAAGGCCCGGATTGCCTGCGCTTCATCGCCATTCCAGACCCCGCCCGAAACCGCAAGAAAGTCAGCGCCGGCCTTGAGGAGAGGCGCGCAGTTTTCAGGCGTGATGCCGCCGATTGCGACTACGGGGATCTCGAAAAGCTTGACCCACCATTCGATAAGATCAGGCGCGGGGCGCTCCGCATCCTCTCCCTTGTCTTTCGTGGTTGAGGGAAAGAATGCACCGAACGCGACATAGTCGGCCCCCGCTTCGCCCGCTTCCATCGCGAGATGCTTCGAGGCGTGGCACGTAACGCCGATCTGCGCTTCGCGGCCAAGCGTCTCGCGCGCTTCGGATGGATCGCCATCATCCTGGCCCAGATGCACGCCATCGGCTTTCAAGCGTTTTGCAAGGGCGACACTGTCATTCACAATGAAGGCGACATCATGCGCCGCGCAGATTGATTGCAGCGGCTGCGCGAGCGCTGCGGCCTCATGCTGGTCAATACCCTTCACGCGAAACTGAAACGCAGAGACGAGGCCCTTGCCCGCTTCGAGCGCACGTTCGAGCCGGGCTGGGAAATCGCCGCTCACATCGGGCGGAGAGATCAAATAGAGCTGTGTCGAGGGATAGCTATCAGACATGGGCTGAGCCTTTAGCCGCGCGGCTTGTGCGCTGCAATTGGGGCCGCGTGTCCTTGGCTGAGACAGAGTGGCTGATCGCGGCGACGCGGTGCGCGAGATGTGGTATACAAAATCTAAAGGAGTCGCCTCAATGCCCTCTTTGCCATCGAAGATCCTCGCCCGCACCGCCACGGCCGCGATGGCCGCTTGCCTCAGCATAGCGCCTATGCCCGCCTCGGCTCAAATCCCGGTGGATGTGTATTACATCACCTCTGGCGTGCGGTTCTTCGAACGCGTGCAGGTCGGCTTTGTTGAGATCAGCGCCATCAACATCTTTTATGATGAGCGCTGCGCGGATCCCAGCTTTTGTCTGCGAAGCGACGACATGCTCATTTCAGTGGTGCTGCACACGCCCGAGGGATTGACCGAGGTTGTCCTCTCGCTCGGAGAAAGCGTGGCGGTGCCGGGAGGCAGACTGATGCTCACCAGCGCGGGCACGCCCCCGGTCGATTACGGCGCAATAGAGCTCAACAAATACGCGCTTGAGCTCGTCTATATGCCCGATGAGGAATTCAGCGAATAGGCAATCGCCGCGGCGGATTGACGCTTGGCTTGTCAGCGAGCTTATCCAGCCAAGCTTGCAGCAGCAATCTGGTCGATCGCTTTTGAGAGGGTTCCATCAAACTCGGCATCGGATTGGCCCTTGCGCAAATCCTGCAAGAGACCGCGCGAAAAGCTCGCGATCATGCCGGGGTTTCTCGAAAGATGGCTACAGGCAGCTTCGGTCGAATAGCCACCCGACAGCGCGACCACTTTCAACACGCGCGGATGCTCAATCAAGGGCGCATAAAACCCTTCCGTCGCCGGGATGGAGAGCTTGAGCATCACCTGGCGCCCTTCAGACAAGGCATCGAGACCTGTCAGGATCTCATCGCGCAAAATCGCCTCACCGTGAGCGCGATCTTCGGCGTTGATATCGTATTCCGGCTCAAGCATCGGCATCAGGCCCGCATCCGCGATCTGATTGCCCACTTCAAACTGCTGCGCCACAATCGCGGCAATGCCCGCCGGGTTCGCCGATTTGATCACCGAGCGCATCTTGGTGCCGAACATGCCCTTGGCCACGGCCTTTTCCAGCAATGCGGGCAGCTTATCGAGCGGCCTCATCATCTGCACGCCGTCCGCCTCGTCAGCCAAGCCCTGATCAACCTTGATAAACGGCACGATACCGCGGTCTTTCAAGGCATCAGCGGTGGGCTTGCCATCCACATCGCCGTCCATGGTTTTCTCGAACAGAATAGCGCCGATCACCTTGCCGCTCGAAAAGCAGGGCGAGAGGATAACGCGGCTGCGCATATCGTGGATCGCCGCGAACATCTCATCATCGCCAGACCATTCGCTGTCTTCAACGCCATAGCCACGCAGCGCCTTGGGAGTGGAGCCGCCAGACTGATCCAGCGCGGCGATGAAGCCCTTACCTTCAGCGATTTTTGCGGTCATCTCGGCAGTGTTCATGGCGAATGTTCCCTTGAAGGCCTTGCTTGGCCTCTTCCCTCATTTGTCTGGTATCGATGAAGCTCTAGCCAGCGCTCTGCGCGGCTGCAACGCCCCAAAAGCCAGTCTTCAACGCTTCGAAAACTTGCGCACAATCCCGGTAAAACTGAGCGCGGGTTCGCCATCCCCGGTGATGAGCCCGCGCACGAAAATCGTCTTGCCCCCACCTCTCGTCACTTCGCCGCGCGCTTCGACCAAAGCGCCGGGCGCAATGCCGCCAAGGAAGTCCCCTGAAAGGTTCATGGTCACCGCATCTGCGCCTTCCAATTCGTCGGTCGCAATCGCGAAGAGGGCAAAGTCGGCAAAGGTCAGCATGCAGCCGCCATGCATCGAGCCTGCGCCGTTCATGTGACGGTCTTCAGCGCGAAAGGCGCTGAGATAGGTTCCGTCTTCCTCGCGGCGCATGAAGAACGGGCCAGCAGAGTTTTCAAACGGATCGTGGTTCCAATAGCGCCAGCCAGCAAACTCGCCCGAGCTCGCTTCAGCAGCGCTGCTGTAGCCATAGTCGGTCGGGGTTTCGGTCATTGTGCAAGCGCCGCAACGCCGGGAAGCTTGCCACCTTCCATCCACTCAAGGAATGCGCCGCCTGCAGTGGAGATGTAGGTCACATCCTCGCTCACCCCGGCTTGCACGAGCGCGGCGACGGTATCTCCCCCGCCTGCAACGCTGACCAGCGAGCCCTCTTGCGTAAGCGCCGCCACTGTGCGCGCAAGGCTAAGGGTTGCTGTATCAAACGGCTCGGTTTCAAAGGCGCCCAGTGGGCCATTCCAAACCAGCGTTGCGCAGGTTTTCAAGACATCGCCCAAGGCCTCGCTCGCTTGCGTGCCGATGTCAAGGATCATCTCGTCTTCGGCAACTTCGTGGACGTTGCAGGTCCGCACAGACGAAGGATTGGCAGCGAATTCCTTGGCCACGACAACATCATATGGCAGATGCACCGTGCAGCCCGCATGATCGGCCTGGTCCATAATCTTTGAGGCCGTTTGCGTGAGATCGCGCTCAGCCAGGCTCTTGCCGATATTGACCCCGCGCGCGGCAAGGAAGGTGTTCGCCATGCCGCCGCCGATAATGAGATGCTGCACCCGGCCAACAAGGTTTTGCAGCACATCAAGCTTGGTGGAGACCTTTGCCCCGCCAACGACAGCGGCGACCGGTGGCTCGGGATTGCCTAGCGCTGCATCAAGCGCTTTTAGCTCCGCTTCCATCGAGCGCCCTGCATAGGCCGGAAGATAGTCCGCCAGCCCCGCGGTCGAGACATGCGCGCGGTGTGCACAGGAGAACGCATCGTTGACGTAGAAATCGCCATGCGCTGCGATCGCTTGAGCAAACTCGGGATCGTTGGCTTCCTCGCCGGGCCAGAAGCGAGTGTTATCGAGAAGCCCGATATCGCCGGGGCGCAAGATGCCCAGCGATTGTTCAACCACCGGGCCTGCAACCTCGGGAATAAACATCAGCTCTTTGCCCAGCACTTCTTCGACATCGCCGATCACCATGCTCGTTGAAAGTACGCTCGATCGCTTTCCGCCCGG